>JAKAXG010000221.1 GCA_021827225.1 Actinomycetes bacterium
TGCCGTCGGGCATCTGGCGATCAACGGTGTTGGGAGCGCACCGGGTGGGGTCCGACGCGGCGGACCCGGCGAAGGCCGCCCCGAAGGCGAACACCCCACCGTCACCGCCCAGCAGCCTGTACCCGCCGGCAGTGGCGGTCGACGCCGCGACCGGGCCGCCGCCTCCCCACGCCACAACACCGCCCACCATCAGGACCGTGGCCGCCAGCGCCACCACCCCGGACCACCGGCCGGCCCTTCCCGCCGGCGAGGAGAACTGGTGCATCCCGACCTCCCGTAGCGTTTCCCGCCGAGAAGCCTCCGCCGGTCGGGGACCTGCCACCAGAGGCGAACGGCCGGTGAAGAGATGGCATAACGGGGAACGGTGTCGCCAAACCTGGCCCGCCCGCGCCAGAGTGGTGACGGTTCGCCGCCGCCTCAGGAAAGAAGCCCCGACGATGCCGGATCTGGAATACCGCCCGTTACCCGAGAGTGCGCCCCGGACCCGGCGCCGGATATCGGGGGGAGCCCTGCTGATCGGGGCCCTGGGGGTTGCCTGGCTGCTGTTCGGGCTGGCGGGCGGGCAGTTCCAGGGCAAGCTGAGCTCCGTCCAGAAGAACGACAACGCCTCCTACCTGCCGAAATCCGCCGAGTCCACCAAGGTCGACAGCGAGGCGGCCGGGTTCCAGCCGGTGCAGACCGTCCCCGGTTTCGTCGTGTACCAGCGCAGCGGAGGCCTCACCGGGGCGGACCGGGCCAAGATCGGGGAGGACGCCGCCGCCTTCCGGACCATCGGCGGCGTGGCGGGCGACCAGGTCGGTGCCCCCGTGTACTCCTCCGACGGGACCACCGCCAGCGTGGCGGTGCCGCTGGTGGCCAAGAACGGGACCGCCAGCGTGCAGGGCAACACGCTGGTCGACGTCGAGAAGCAGGTGCTCCGGGTGGCCAGGGAAGGGGCCCCGCCCGGCCTCGTGGTGCACAGCGCCGGGCCCGGGGGCCTGCTGGTGGCCCTCATCGACTCCTTCAAGGGGATCGACGGAGCGCTGCTGCTGGCCGCCGGGCTGGTGGTGATTCTCATCCTCCTGATCGTGTACCGCAGCCCGGTGCTCTGGTTCTTCCCGCTGTTCAGCTCGGTCCTGGCTCTCGGGGCGGCCTCCCTCGTGATATACGAATTGGCCAGGCACGGCATCCTCACCCTGACCGGCCAGAGCCAGGGGATCCTCTCGGTACTGGTGCTGGGGGCCGGAACCGACTACGCGCTGCTCCTCACCAGCCGCTACAGGGAGGAGTTGCACAACTACGAGAGCCGGCTGCAGGCCATGACCAGGGCATGGAAGCGGGCGTCGACGGCCATCGTCGCCTCGGCCAGCACCGTCATCCTCGGCCTGCTGTGCCTCATGTTCGGCGAGTTGAACTCGGACCGGAGCCTCGGTCCGGTGTGCGCCATCGGCATCGCCTGCACCGTCGGGGTGATGCTCTCGTTCCTGCCGCTCTCCCTGACAGTGGCCCCCAGGGCAGTGTTCTGGCCCCGCGTGCCCAGAGCCGACCACGAGGGAGACCCCGTGACGCACGGCCCGTGGAGCCGCTTCGCCCGCTGGCTGGCCGGCCGGGACCGGGTGGCGTGGGTCGCCACCACGATCGCCCTGCTCGTGTGCGCCGGCTGGGTGGTGACCCTGAGGACGGGTGGGCTGTCCTCAGCGGACAGCTTCACCAACCGGCCCGACGCGGTCGTGGGCCAGCAGATCTACGACGCCCACTTCCCGGTGGGGACCGGTTCACCGGCGCAGATCACCGCATCCACCCCGTCGATACCAGCGGTGATCGCCGCGGTGTCCCGGGTGCCGGGCGTGGCGACCGGCCCCGGGGCGGTCTGCGTGGCCCCCGACTACTCCAAGCTGGCCCGCCTGGCACCGGCCGGCGGGACGACCGGGACCCGGCCGGCGGGCTGCCCGCCTCCGGCGTTCTCCGTGGCTCCGCACGCGGGCAGGCTGCTGGTCAATGCCACGCTCACCTCCAGCTACGACTCCCCCGCCGCCTACGCGACGGTGCAGAGGATCCGAGCCGCGGTCCACGCCATACCCGGCGCCCGCGCCCTGGTCGGCGGGGCGGCCGCCATCAACTACGACACCCAGCAGGCCAGCCGCCACGACCGCAACCTCATCATCCCGATCGTGCTGGCCGTGATCCTGGTCATCCTCATCCTCCTGCTACGGGCCCTCGTGGCACCGGTGCTGCTCATAGCCACCGTCGTCCTGTCCTTCACCGCCACGCTCGGGGTGTCGGCGGTGGTGTTCAACCACCTGTTCGGCTTCGCCAACGCCGACCCGGCGTTCCCGCTGTTCGCGTTCGTCTTCCTCGTCGCCCTCGGGGTGGACTACAACATCTTCCTGATGACCAGGGTGAGGGAGGAGACCCTCACCTTCGGGACCCGTCCCGGTGTGCTGCGGGGCCTGGCCGTGACCGGCGGGGTGATCACCTCGGCGGGGGTGGTACTCGCCGCCACCTTCGCCGTGCTCGGGGTGCTTCCGCTCGTGTTCCTCAGCGAGGTCGGCTTCACCGTGGCCTTCGGCGTGCTCCTAGACACCGTCGTGGTGCGTTCGGTGCTGGTCCCCGCTCTGGCCCACGACCTCGGTCCCCTGATCTGGTGGCCCTCCCGCCTGAGCAGGACGCCGGAGCCGGCCGGGCGGGCCGCGGGTGGGGGGACGGCCCTCGAACCGTAGCGCCGAAGCGAGGGACCAAATCCTCTTAGGCCCGCCGGCCCGCCGGCCCGAGACTGTTGCGCATGGCCCCGGACACCCTGGCGCGGTGGCAGTTCGCCTCGACCACCATCTACCACTTCCTCATCGTCCCGGTGTCCATCGGCCTGGCACTGCTGGTGGCGGGAATGCAGAGCGCGGCGTACGTCCGGCGGGGCACGGAGTCGGGGGCGGCGTGGGACCGGGCCAGCCGCTTCTGGGGCCGGCTGCTGGTGATCTCGTTCGCCATCGGCGTGGTGACGGGAATCGTGCAGGAGTTCCAGTTCGGAATGAACTGGTCGGCCTACTCCCGTTTCGTGGGTGACGTCTTCGGGGCGCCGCTGGCCATGGAGGGGTTGATCGCCTTCTTCCTCGAGTCCACCTTCCTCGGCCTGTGGGTCTTCGGCCGGGACCTGCTCACCCCCCGCCTCCACCTGGCGGCCATATGGCTGGCGGCGATCGGCACGGTGATCAGCGCCTACTTCATCCTGGCCGCCAACAGCTTCATGCAGCACCCGGTGGGCTTCGTGTTGAACCCGGTGACCCACACCGCCCGCCTCACCGACATCTGGGCCGTCCTGTTCCAGAAGGCGCAGCTGATCACCTTCACCCACACGCTCATGGCCGCGCTGCTCACCGGCGGCGCCATGCTGCTGTCCGTCAGCGCCTGGCACCTGGCGCGGGGCGGACGCGGCACCGACCCGATCCACACGGGAGTCGCCAAGATGGCGATCGCCGTGGTGCTGCTGGGGACGGCCGGGGCATCGATCTCGGGCCACATCCAGGGGCAGGTCATGACCGACCAGCAGCCCATGAAGATGGCCGCGGCGGAGGCGCTCTGGAACACCAGGTCCCATGCCCCGTTCTCCCTGTTCGCGGTCGGCGACGTGTCCCACGGCCGCAACAAGGTCGACATCGCCATCCCCGACGGGCTCTCCATCCTCGCCACCAACCACCCGGGCGGCACGGTGCAGGGCATCAACGAGGTGCAGGCCGGGGAGGTCGCCACGTACGGCCCCGGCAACTACGTGCCGATAGTCGGTGTGACCTACTGGGCGTTCCGGCTGATGATCGGCTTCGGCGTGCTGGCCGGGCTGATCGCCTTCCTGGTGCTCATCCAGTGGTGGCGGGGCCGGATGGCGGACAGCCGGTGGCTCATGAGGGTCGCCACCTGGACGGTCGTTCTCCCGCTGCTCGCCAACACCGCCGGGTGGATGTTCACCGAGATGGGCCGCCAGCCGTGGCTGGTGTACGGCCTGTTGAAGACCGCGGCGGGGGTCAGCACCAACGTGTCCAACACCACCGTGGCCATCACCCTGATCGGCTTCTCCGCCCTGTACGGGGTGCTCGGCTTCATCGCCGCCCGCCTGTTCATCCGCACCGCCCGCCGGGGGCCGGACGCGGTCATGGCCGAAGGCGACGGCTACGGCGATCCCACCGGCGGAGCCTCCACTGCGGGATCCGACGGGGTCCTGGTCCTCGCCCCATGAACTGCCCGGCGGCCGCCCATCGCCCCGGAGCGACCGGGAGGTGGCCCTAGTGTTGTCAGATTTCTGGTTCGGAGTGATCACGGTCCTGTGGGCCGGCTTCTTCCTGCTGGAGGGTTTCGACTTCGGGGTCGGCATGCTGCTGCCGGTACTCGCTCCGGGCGAGGGCGACCGGACCCGGGCCATCCGCACCATCGGCCCCACCTGGGATGGCAACGAGGTGTGGCTGATCGTCGCCGGGGGCGCCACCTTCGCGGCGTTCCCCTCCTGGTACGCCGAGCTGTTCTCGGGCCTGTACCTGCCTCTCGCCGCGGTCCTGGTGGGGCTGATCATCCGCGGCATCTCCATCGAGTACCGGGGGAAGGTGGCCACTGCCGCCGGCCGGGCGTGGTGTGACCGCGGCATGGTCGTGGGCAGCCTGCTGCCCGCGCTGCTGCTCGGGGTCGCCTTCGCCAATCTGATCCGGGGACTGGAGCTGAACGCCTCCCACCAGGTGGTCGGCGACCTGCTGGACCTGGTCACCCCCTTCGCCCTGCTCGGGGGGATCACGACCCTCGGGCTGTTCGCCTATCACGGCAGCGTGTTCGTCGCCCTGCGGGCCGGCGACGGGCTGGGCGAGCGGGCCCGCCGCACCGCCGGGGCGCTCAGCCTCCCGGTGGCGGCGGTCACGGCCGGCTTCCTGGGCTGGAGCTTCGCCGTGCGCCACACCCCGCTCAGCGCCTCGGTCTCTCTGCTACTGGTGGTCGCCTTCGCCGTCTCCGCTCTGGCCAACCGGGCGGGTCGGCGGCGGGCCGCCTTCGGGGCCAGCGCGCTGGTCACGCTCGGAGCGCCGGTGTTCGTGATGTCGTCGATCTGGCCGTACGTGATCCCCGCCCACAACGTGGCGGCCTGGTCGCTCTCCATCGACCAGGCCAGCTCCAGCCACTACACGCTGGTGGTGATGACCGTCGTGGCCGCCATCTTCACCCCGGTGGTCCTCGCCTACCAGTCGTGGTCCTACTGGGTGTTCCGGGCCCGGATCGGTGGCCCGGCTCCCACTCCCCACCTGCCCCGCCCGGAGCCCGGCCGCTCCGCCAACGACGCCTACCGGGTCCCGCCTCCGGCGGGCACCCAGCCGGGTTCCCGGCCTCCGGCAGGCCCCGCCGGGAAACGGTCCTGAAGTGGCCGACCGGACGAGCCGGCGGGGCCCGCTCGATCCCCGGCTCCTCCGGGCGGCACCCTCCCTGCGGCGGGCCCTGGCCGGATGGGCCGCGATCTCCGCCTCGAGCGCCGTCTGCGGCGTGGCCCAGGCGGCGGCCCTGGCCTCGGTCGTGTCGGCGGTGATGGTGGGCCACACCGGACCGGGCCACCTGACGGCCCCCCTGGCGGTGCTGGCCGGGGCCATGACGGTCCGGGCCGGGGCGGCGGCGGCCGGCGAGTGGCTGGGCCAGACCACGTCCCTCGCCGTCCGCTCCTCCCTGCGCCAGCGGCTGCTCGAGGCGGTCAGCCGGGCCGGCGCCCGGGACCTCGACCGCGGCGACCGGGACCGGATCGCGGCGGCGTCGGTCTCGGGGATCGACTCGCTCGACGGCTACGTGACCAGGGCGCTCCCGGCGGTGGTCGGCGCCGCCGTCACCCCGCCCCTGGTGCTGGCCGCCATCGGCTGGACCAGCTGGCTGGCGGTAAGCCTGCTGCTGGTCACCCTGCCGCTGGTCCCGGTGTTCATGGCCCTGATCGGGGTCGCCACCAGGCGCCACATGGACCGCCGGTGGGCCCAGCTGGCCCGGCTGTCCGGGCAGTTCCTCGACCTGCTGGAAGGGTTGACGACGCTGAAGGTGTACGGCCGCAGCCGCAGCCAGGTCACGGCGGTGCGGGACGGCACCGAACGGCTCCGCCGCCAGACGCTCGCCACGCTCCGGGTGGCGTTCGCCTCCGGGCTGGCCCTCGACCTCCTGGCCACCCTCTCGGTCGCCCTGGTAGCCGTCACCGTCGGCCTCCAGCTGGACGGGGGTGGGGTGAGCCTGAGGGCCGCCCTCACCGTGCTGCTCCTGGCCCCTGAGGTGTTCGCCCCCATCCGGGCGGTCGGGGCACAGCACCACGCCACCGAGGAGGGACGGGCGGTGATCTCCACCGTCATGGATCTCGTGGAGCGGTCCGCCGAGCGGCCACCCGGCGGGTCCGGCCCGTTCCTGCTCGTCCCCGACGCCGCCGGGGTGGTGGCCCGACTGACCGGGGTGGAGGTGCGCTACCCGGGACGTACCGGCGCGGCGGTGACCGGGGCCGACCTGGCCGTCCGGGCCGGCGCGATGACGGTGTTGAGCGGCCCCAGCGGGTCGGGGAAGACCACGCTGCTGTCGGTGCTGCTGGGACAGGTACGCCAATCGGCCGGCTCGGTCTCGGTGGGCGCCGACCGGCGCCCCCGCCCGGAGGGGAAGTCCTGGGCGGCGAACGTGGCGTGGCTGCCGCAGCGGCCCCGGCTCACGTCGGCGGACGTGGCCGAGGAGGTGCGGCTCGGGGACCCGGATCTGGGTGACGCCGACCTGGACCGGCTGCTGCGGCGCTGCTCCGCCCCGCCGGCGCCCACCGGGCTGGGAGAGGACGGCCGGGCGGTGTCGGCGGGCCAGCGGCGGCGGGTGGCCCTGGCCCGGGCGGTGGCCCGGGCCGAGCGGGTGGCCCGCGACGGCGGCGTCCCGCTGGTCCTTCTCGACGAACCCACCGAGGACCTGGACCCGGCCACCGCCCGGACGGTCCGGGCGGTCATCGCCGGCCTGGCCGGGTGGGCGGCGGTCGTGGTGTCCACCCACGACCCGGCGCTGGCCGCCATGGCCGCCGCCGAGGTCGAGATGGACGGCGGCCGGTTGCGGGTCCGGCCCGGCGCCGGCCCGGCCCGGGTAGTCCCCCTCCCGAGA
>JAKAXG010000002.1 GCA_021827225.1 Actinomycetes bacterium
GGTGTCCAGCCGCTCCTGGATCAGCTCGCCCAGGCGGGGCCCGACGGTCAGCTCGCCGTCCAGCCGCCAGACGCCGTCGCGGGCCACGACCCGCCCGGACCGCCGGCCGGCGAACACCAGCTCCCGGAGGTACATGGGGTTGCCCTGGCTGGTCCGCCACAGGGCCTCGGCCAGCTCGCCGGCGATGTGGCCCTCCTCGAGCAGGGAGCGGGCGTAGGCGAGCGTGGCCTCCCGGCCGAGCGGGTCCAGGTCGATCCGCTCGACCAGCTCCTCCTTCCAGAGGGAGCGCACCGCCGCCGGCGCGCCGAAACCGGCCCGGGTGGCCATCACCACGCGGGCCTCGCCGGCCGCCACCAGCTGGTAGACGAGGGTGGCCGAGTGCCCGTCGAGGCGGTGGGCGTCGTCCACTCCCAGGATCAGCGGCTTGCCGTGCGCCCGCTCCAGCACGGCGCTGCGGAGGGTTTGCAGCAGGAAAAAGGGATCCGGTTGGCGGCCGGGGATCCCCCCGATCGCCGGGACGAATGGCGCGAAAACGCCGAAGGGTATGGACGGCTCAGAGCCCGAAGCGACCAGCCACAGGATCTCCGGGTCCTCGTGGGCCGTCAGCCCGGCCAGGGTGGCCCGGGCCAGGGTGGTCTTGCCGATTCCGGCTTCTCCCACCAGCAGGATCCCGCCCCCGCCGCCCTCGAGGGCGCGACGGGCGGCGGCCAACTCCCGCTCCCGTCCGATGAGGTCGGCCTCGATACCCGCTTGTGCCCCCACACCGCAATTATCGTGCCCGGACGGCCACCACGACTAGTGGCAATGGTCACGTTTTTGGTGTCGACCGCGGTGATGACGCTCGGCCGGTCCGGCTCCGGCCGCCAGTAGTGTTTATGGCATGGCCGAGAAGATCACGATGCAGTCGGACGGGACCCTTTCCGTATCGGATGAGCCCATCATCCCCTTCATCGAAGGTGACGGAACCGGGGTCGACATCTGGCCGGCCGCCAAGCTCGTGCTCGACGCCGCCGCCAAGAAGCACGGGAAGAGGATCTCGTGGAGGGAGGTGCTGGCCGGGGAGAAGGCGTTCAACGAGACCGGAGACTGGCTCCCCCAGGAGACCATCGACGTCTTCCGCGAGTACCTGATCGGCATCAAGGGCCCTCTCACCACCCCGGTGGGCGGCGGCTTCCGCTCGCTCAACGTGGCCCTGCGCCAGCTTCTCGACCTCTACGTGTGCCTGCGCCCGGTCCGCTGGTTCCAGGGCGTCCCCTCCCCGGTCAAGCGGCCCGACCTGGTGGACATGGTGATCTTCCGGGAGAACACCGAGGACATCTACGCCGGTCTGGAGGTGCAGGAGGGCACCGCTGAGGCCAAGCGGCTGATCGAGCTGCTCCACGACGAGTTCGGCTGGAACATCCGCCCCGACAGCGGCATCGGGATCAAGCCCGTGTCGGTGTCGGGTTCGAAGCGCCTCATCCGGGCCGCCATCAACTACGCGATAGCCCGCAACCGCAAGTCCGTCACCATGGTGCACAAGGGCAACATCCAGAAGTTCACCGAGGGAGGCTTCCGCACCTGGGGCTACGAGCTGGTGCGCGAGGAGTTCTCCGACGTGGCCGTGGGCTGGGACGACTGCGGCGGCCAGCCGGGGGACAAGATCCTGGTGAAGGACGCCATCGCGGACATCACCCTGCAGCAGGTGCTGACCCGGCCGACCGAGTTCGACGTCATCGCCACGACCAACCTGAACGGCGACTACCTCTCCGACGCCCTGGCCGCCCAGGTCGGCGGTATCGGCATCGCCCCGGGCGCCAACATCAACTACGTGACCGGCCACGGCATCTTCGAGGCCACCCACGGCACCGCCCCCAAGTACGCCGGCCTGGACAAGGTGAACCCCGGTTCGGTGCTGCTGTCCGGGGTGATGATGTTCGAGCACCTGGGCTGGCAGGACGCCGCCGACGACATCGTCCGGGCGATGGAGGCCACCATCGCCGACAAGATCGTCACCTACGACTTCGCCCGCCAGATGGAGGGCGCCACCGAGGTCAAGACGTCGGAATTCGCCTCCGCCATCGTCGACCGCCTGTAGGAGTTCCCGCAACGGGGAAGGCCCCGGGCCCGGCACTGCGAACCAGTACCGGGCCCGGGGCCTTCGTCGATTACGTCGGCGGGGCTCAGCCGATCAGGCCCAGCTCCTTCACCGCGTCGCGCTCCTCGCCGAGCTCGGCGACGGACTTGTCGATCCGGGTGCGGGAGAACTCGTCCAGGTCCAGGCCCTGCACGATGCGGTACTCGCCGCCGGAGGTCGTGACCGGGAACGAGGAGATCAGCCCCTCGGGGACGCCGTAGGAGCCGTCGGAGGGGATGGCCATCGACACCCAGTCGCCCTCGGCGGTGCCGTGCACCCAGTCGTGGACGTGGTCGATGGCGGCGCTGGCCGCCGACGCCGCGCTGGACGCGCCGCGGGCTTCGATGATGGCCGCGCCCCGCTGCTGGACCGCGGGGATGAACTCCTTCTCCACCCATTCGTCGTCGCCGATCACCTCGGCGGCCGAGCGGCCCCCGATCTTCGCCCGGTAGATGTCGGGGTACTGGGTGGCCGAGTGGTTGCCCCAGATGGTCATGTTGGTCACGTCGCTCACCGGGGTGCCGGACTTGGCGGCCAGCTGGGCCTTGGCCCGGTTCTGGTCGAGCCGGGTCATGGCGGTGAAGCGCTCCCGGGGGATCTTGGGGGCGTTGTGCATGGCGATCAGGGCGTTGGTGTTGGCCGGGTTGCCGACCACCAGGACCTTGATGTCGGGCGCCGCGTTGTCCGACAGGGCCTTGCCCTGGACGGTGAAGATGGCCCCGTTGGCCTCCAGCAGGTCCTTGCGCTCCATGCCCTTGCTCCGGGGCCGGGCCCCGACGAGGAGGGCGATGTTGGCGTCACCGAAGGCCACGTTGGCGTCGTCGGAGCTGGTGATGTCCCGCACCAGCGGGAAGGCGCAGTCCTCCAGCTCCATCACCACGCCCTTGAGGGCGCCCAGAGCCGGGGTGATCTCCAGCAGTTGCAGGATCACCGGCTGGTCGGGCCCGAGTAGGGCGCCGCTGGCGATGCGGAAGAGCAGGCTGTAGCCGATCTGGCCGGCCGCGCCGGTTACAGCGACTCTTACTGGTGAAGCAGACATTGCGATCTCAGCCTCCGTCGAGATGTGCCGTCCTGCGGCGGGGAAACGGGTTCCGACGATAGGTCCGGTTCCGTTCGCCCGGCCAACCGGGGCGGCCGGTCGGAGGCCGGCTCGCTACGCGCTGATGGTCGGCGGGGAGACGACTCCCAGCCGGTGGAGGTAGCCGAGCTTCTTTTCCACGGCCTGACGCCAGGCCCGCAGGTCCTTGTCGAAATGTGCCCGGTCGCCGTCCTCGAACGCGTGCTCGAGCTCGTCGAACGCCGCGTCCTCGGCGTCGAGAAGAGCCCGGTACCGGGCGAGGAACTGGTCGTCGATGACTTCCGACAGCGTCACGTGCCCTACCTCCCAGGTTGGCCTGTTCACGCCAAGTTAGCTTGCCCGGGCCGGGCCGGGTAGGGGACAGACGGCTCTTTGCGATCAGGACGCGGCCGCGTAGGTGGTGGCCTCCCGGACCGCAGCCGGCACCGGGTCGACGCCCTGCAGCGCGGCGGCCAGCTCCGACAGGCGCCCGGGGTTGCCCTTCACCCGCAGCCCGCCCTGCATGAGGGCCCGCTGGGTGGACAGCTCGCCCTTGGCTATCGCCACCGCCACGGGCCAGTCGCAGGTGACCCGCAGGTCGGGGTCGGCGGCGCCGTCGGGCACGGGCCACACGATGCGGGCGGTGGACTCGCCGATCTCCACCCGGTACGTCACCCGCCCGTCGGGGGCACCGTCCACGACCTGCTCGAGGACGGCCGCCGGTGGCTGCTGTCCGGGCGGGGTCTCGGCCGAGACCCTCGCGAACCACTCAGGGGAGAGAAACCGGGGCATCATGACTCTGCCATCTCTTCGGCAGCATAAGCCGTTCGAGCCGGAACTGGGTCTGGGCCTCCATCTCCGCCCAGCGGTCCAGAGCGGAGCTGACCCGGCCGCGCAGGCCTCGCCGGGCCCCGGCGGCTACCGCCGGCGCCTCGCCGGCCGTCACCGCCGGCAGCTCGACGAAGGCCGTGTCGTCGGCCGGCGGGGTCGGGGCCAGTTGCGCCTCGTCGGCGGCCGGGGCCGTCTCGGTCGGGGCGGCGCTCCCGGCGCTCTTCGCCACCGGCGGCTTCTTCTTCGTGGCCGGCGCCTTCTTGGCGGCCTTCGCGCCCGCGGGTCGGGTGGCCGCCGGCGCGGACCTGCGGGCCCGGGAGGAGGCCGTGGCCGCCCCCGCCGGGCGGGCCTTGGTGCCGGCGGCGGGACGGCGCGCAGCCCTCGCCGGCGCCGCCGGGGCGACCTGAGCGGCGGCGTCGCCGTCCCAGGCGTCGTCCTCGGCCCGAATCACCTCGCCGTCGGAGAAGTCGTCGGTCTGGGTGCCCTCGGCGACCGCCGGGTCCTCCGCCGGCCACCACGGCCCGTCGCCGTCGTCAGCCCACAGCTCGGAGTCGTAGAAGTCCGCCGCCGGCTCCGGCCGCCGGCCCGACCGCCGGCCGGACCGGTCCGACCGGGCGTTCACCCGCAGCAGGGCGCTGGCCGCCAGCCGCAGCGGACCCCGCCGTGACATCACCAGCTCCTCCAGGCGCTCGTCGGCATCCGACTCGAACACCGGCGTCTCGAACCACTCGTCGAAGCGGACGTCGCCCAGCGAGGGCTCCGGCTCCTCCGGTGCGGGGGCCGGCAGCTTGGCCACCTTGGCGGGACTGATCTGCATCGGGCTGGCCTGCCTCGATGATGATCGCCGGGTGCGGTTCTGGTCGGTCATTGGCGTCACCATTCTGCTCTCGAGCGTCGTTCCCGGTGGTGCCGGGCGTCACTGTCATGGAGGATTCGGAGACGGAGCGGCCATCCCCTTTTTCCTGAGTCGGATTCTTCCCAGGAGACGCCGCAGGATCGTCAGGCCGTCACCACGCTCTCGTAGCGGTTGCTCCGGCTCCCGCCGGGCCAGCTCAGCTGCAGATCGACCGACAGGTCCCCGGCGGGCGAGTCCTTCGGGATGGTCAGCGCCAGCCGGCCGATGCGGGCGCAGACGTCGGCGTCGACGCTGCCGGCGAACCGCCACGACCGCTCCCCCGAGGGCCAGCGCACGGTCGCCCGCACCACGCAGTCGTGCAGGGGGACCCGCAGATCGCTGACGACGTGCACGTCCAGCCCCAGCCGCTCGCCGGGCCGGTACGCCGCCGGGGGCCGGTCGGCGGTCACGATCACCGGCGCGCACGCCTCGGCGATCGTCCGGTAGGCGGCCTTCGGCCGGCGGTGGTGGTCGAGCACCGCCCAGCTCACCGCCGGCTGGGCGTCGGTCAGCATGAAGAAGCAGAAGCCCCCGGTGGGGCGGTACTTGAGCCGGCGCAGGGTCTCGATGTGATGGCGGACGACGGTGGCCTGGTAGCGCTGGGTGGCCTCCCTCCACGACTCGAACGTGAGGTGGTCCTCGGGTGGCACCCGGGCCCGGAAGATCTCCAGTTGCAGGCCGTGATGGGCCACCAGCCGGTCCCAGTCCAGATCGGGCCACGCCTCCGGCCCCATGAACTCCGCCGAGTCGGGCACCGCCTGGGCCCCGAACTCGCCGACGAAGCGGGCCAGGACCGGAAAACGGGCGAGCATCCGGGGGAAGTCCCGCTCGTCGCCGTGGTACCAGCCGTAATAGAAGTGGCTGTCGGTCCCCCAGGCGGGGTGGGGCACCACGCCGGAGTGGGCGATGACCGCCCGGGATCCGTCGGCCCGTTCCAGGGCCCGGCGCAGCGACCGGTCCAGCACCGTCTTGTTCCAGGTGGGCAGGACCTGCCCGGCGGCGAAGCGGGCGACGGTGCGGGGGGCCAGCGCCCGGCCCGGGGCCATGTCCACGGCGATCGGCTCGTTGTGGGCGCACCAGACGGCGACCGAGGGGTGGTGGCCCAGGAGATCGACGGCCTGGCGGGCCTGACGGACAGCCTGGCTCCTGACGTGCCCGTAGCCCCATTGGAGGGGCAGGTCCTGCCACAGCAGCACGCCCAGGCGGTCGGCCGCCTGGTAGAGCTCGGGCCGACCGACGTGGGCGTGCACGCGCAGCAGGTCGAGACCGGCCTCGGCGGCCAGTTGCACGTCGCGCTCCACCTCCTCGCCGGTCGCTTCGCCCAGTGCCCTCCTGGTGGGCCCGTAGTTGGCGCCCTTGAGGAACAGCCGCTCCCCGTTGACGGTGGCGGTGAAGTTGCGGAGCTTCACCTGGCGCAGGCCCGTCACCAGCACCCGGCGGTCGCTGGGACCGGACCCGTCCCGGTCGTCCAGGTCGACGGCCACCGCCACCTGGTACAGGGGCTGCGGGCCGAGCGCCCGCGGCCACCACAGCTCCGGTCGCTCCACCACCACCCGCCAGCGGACCACGTTGGCGCCGGCGGAGAGAGCCTGCTCCTGGCGGTGCTCGGCGGCCGGCGGCCCCTCCGGGTCGGCGCCCGGCGTGATCACCGTGCGCAACCGGGCGGGGGCCGGGTCCGGGCTGTCGAGGGTGGCCTCCAGGTCGAGGACGGCCCGCTCCGGGCTGGCCTCCCGGCAGAGGACCTTCAGCGCGGTGATCCGCACCGGTCCGGTCCGCTCGATCCGTACGCCCGCCCACATCCCGCCGGGGTTCCAGTCGGGGTCGATGCAGTCCCAGTGCTGGAACACCCCGGTCAGGTTCCGCTTGGCGGTCAGATCGCCCGGCCGGGAGCAGCTGACCTCCACGGCGATCAGGTGGTCGCGGCGGCGGCGCAGGGCATCGGTGATCTCGAAGTGGTGCGGGAAGAAGTACCCCTCGGTGTCCCCCAGGTACTCGCCGTCCAACCAGACGTCACCCTGGTAGAACAAGCCGTCGAAGACCAGGAAGGCCCGCCCCGGCTGGCTGCCGGTGCTGAACCACCGGCGGTAGATGAGCGGTCCGTCGCTGTGGGCGAACGCCGGCGAGGACCTCCAGTGACCGGGGACGTCGAGCGTCTCCCAGCCAGCGTCGTCGAAGTCGGGGTCGGCCATCGAGCGGCGCAACTCCTCCGTCGATTCGGCCGCCCGCCACTGGCCACCCAGATCCATCCGGGCCAGAAGGGTAGTCGGCCCGTCCGACCCGACGCGCCGGGACGGGACGGGCGCCGGCGCCGGTGCCGAGCCCCGCCTACAGCCCGGGCAGCAGGGTGGTGGCGGTGCTGGTGACGGTGTTGGTGACGCCCTGGAGCGTGCCGCCGACCGTGTTGGTGACCCCTGACAGCGGCGTCGTGGTCGTCGTGGTCGACGGGGCCGCCGTCGTGGTGGTGGTCGAGGGGGTGAGCGAGGTCGGGACCGTCACGGTGGTGCTCGCCGGGCTGCTGGGCAGCAGCGTCACGTTGAGCGACGACCCGGTGTTGCTCACCGTCGCCACCGGGGCCAGGTTCACGGTGGGAGGCAGCGTGGTGGTGGGGGAGGGGAGGGGTGAGGTGCCGCCGCCGCCACCACCGCCGCCGGTGCCCCCGCTACCGGTGCTGGTGCCCCCGCTACCGGTGCTGGTGCCACCCCCGGTGCTGCCGCCGCCGGTGGTCCCGCCGCCGCTGGTGCCGCCGGTCGAACCGGACGCCGGAACGGCGGACCCCGATGGGCCGAAACCGGTCGGGCCGGCCGTGCCGCCCGCCCCGGAGCCGGCCGGCGCCGACGCGCCGGGCCCGGCGGTGCCGGCCGTCGAGGAGGTGAGGGTGGCGGTGCCGAACGGGTTGCCGGCTCCGAGCGCCGTCAGCACGGTGCCGTTGCCTCCCGTCGCCTGCCCTCCGGTGCCCGAGCACGGCAGACCCAGGCAGGTCTGCACCGGGACCGCTCCGCCCAGGCTGCCGGCGCCGCTGGCCCCCAGCTGGGATCGGACGGGCGAACCCTGCGGGACGACCCCCAGACCGATCAGGCCCAATCCCACGAGGGCCCCCACCGCCACCGAGATGGGCCGGGCGGCGTGGTCCTCCATCCACGCGCTCAACGGGGCGAAGATCGGAGCCCGCTCGTTCCCGGCCGCCGCCCAGCGGGCGCGCGTCGCCTCGGCCAGGTTGGCGGGCATGGTCATGGCCGCGGCGCGAAGCACCTCGCCGAGGTGCTCGGGCGCTTCGTGGCGGGCCTGGGCGAACCGGCCGGCCAGGCCCCGCCGGCTCCTGGTGATCAGCTGCCCGGCGACGGCGCTGGAGACCCCCAGGATCGGGGCCATCCGGTTGGCGTCCATGCCCTCGACCTCACTCAGCCACAGGGCGGCCCGCCACCGCTCCGGCAGGCTCCTGAACGCGGCGTCGGCCAGCGCCGAGTCGTGGTCGGGGGCCCGGCGCGTGACGGAGGGGGTGGTGCTCCGGTCCAGGGCCTGCTCCACCGCGGTCTTGTACACGGCGGCCAGGACCTCCGGGCGCATCGCCGCGCCGGTCCCGGCGGCCCGGCGGGAGCGCACGGCCCGGGTGAAACCGTCCCGGAAGGCGGTTGCCGCCCCGTTCCGGTCGGCCGCCACCGCCTGGGCCAGGCGCCAGGCCGGCTGGGCGTGGCGGCGGAACAGCTCGGCGAACGCCTCGGCGTCGCCCCGCGCTGCCGCACGGGCCAGGTCCCCTTCGGAGTTGAGGGCTTGGGAGGGCGAGGAGGCCGGGATGGCGACCGAGTTCATGTCAACCTCTGGATCGGCGCGGGGACTTCAGGAATCGGGGGCCGCTTAAGGGTCAGACCCCCCAAAGAGACTTCTACCGGAAAGGCCCGGAGTCCTTCTAGCCCGTGAGCGGTTTTTCGCGTCTCCGATGCGGACATTTTTCTTTTTTCCCCCATGAACCGGCCGGATGGACCTGCGCTCCCGCGTCTCTACATACCCGTTCGACCCGCAGAAGTTGCTTCCTGCGAGGGGTAGCGTGGCCCCATGAGTTCCCGTCCGGCCACCCTGGGACAGCTGAAGGAGAGCGGCTGGGAGTCCGTCCCGGTCAAGGAGGAGGTGCGGCGCAACGCCATCCGGCGCATCGCCGCCGGCGAGCCCCTGGTCGACGGTGTCCTCGGCTACGAGGAGACGGTGCTGCCGCAGCTGGAGAACGCCCTGCTGGCCGGCCACGACGTGATCTTCCTCGGTGAGAGGGGCCAGGCCAAGACCCGGATCATCCGCAGCCTGACCGGGCTTTTGGACGAGTGGATCCCGATCGTGGCCGGCTCGGAGATCCTCGATGACCCGTACCACCCGGTCTCCCGGTACGCCAAGGACCTCATCGAGCACAAGGGTGACGAGACGCCCATCAGCTGGGTGCATCGCGACGAGCGGTTCGGCGAGAAGCTGGCCACCCCCGACACCTCCATCGCCGACCTGATCGGGGAGGTGGATCCCATCAAGGTGGCGGAGGGCCGGTACCTCTCCGACGAGCTGACCCTCCACTACGGGCTGGTCCCCCGCACCAACCGGGGCATCTTCGCCATCAACGAGCTGCCCGACCTGGCCGAGCGGATCCAGGTCGGCCTGCTCAACGTGCTCGAGGAGCGCGACGTGCAGGTGCGCGGCTACAAGATCCGCCTGCCCCTCGACGTGATGCTGGTGGCGTCGGCCAACCCGGAGGACTACACCAACCGGGGACGGATCATCACCCCCTTGAAGGACCGCTTCGGCGCGCAGATCCGCACCCACTACCCCCTCGACATCGACACCGAGATATCGGTGATCGAACAGGAGGCGTCGGTCGTCCGGCCCGACGGCATGCGGGTGGATGTCCCCGCCTTCATGGCCCAGATCGTGGCGACCCTGTCGCACCTGGCCCGCCAGAGCCCCCACGTCAACCAGCGCTCGGGGGTGTCGGTCCGCCTCAGCGTCACCAACTACGAGACCATGGTGGCCAGCGCCGTCCGGCGGGCTCTCCGGCTGGGCGAGAGCGAGGCGGTGCCCCGTATCACCGACCTGGAGGCCCTGGCCTCGTCGACCGCCGGCAAGGTGGAGGTCGAGACCATCGACGAGGGACGCGACGGCCACGTCATCGAGCGCCTGGTACAGCAGGCGGTGGTGGCGGTGTTCAAGTCCACCGTCCCCGGCGACCGCCTGCGGGGCGCGTCCGCCGACTTCGACTCCGGCGAGGTGCTCCACGCCGGCGACGATGTGCCCGCCTCCCGCCTGGTCGAGGGCATGGGCCACTTCCCCGGCCTGCGCGAGGTGGTGACCTCCCTGCCCGGTCTCTCCGGCAACGAGTCCCCGGCGGCTTTGGCATCGGGGGCCGAGTTCGTGCTCGAGGGTCTGCACCTGAGCAAGCGTCTCAACAAGGACGCCTCCGGTTCCCGGGCCACCTACCGGGCCCGCTAGGTCCTATTGCCGCCCGTGGCGTCGTAGCGTGTAAGCGATGCCCCATTTCCGGTACTCCCGTTGGGACGGGACGCAGGTCGGCTTCGATTTCGACGCCGACGACGTCTTCGCCGAACTGACCGACGAACTGCTGTTCCACGGGGACCTCAACCAGGCGCTGCAGCGGTTGCTGCAGCGGGGTTTCACCGACCGCAACGGGGAACGCATCGCCGGCATGAGGGAGATGCTGGAACGCCTGCGGGAGCGCCGGCGGGAGATGCTCCAGCGCCACGATCTGGGCGGCCCTTACGAGGACATCGCCGAGCGGCTCCGGGACGTCCTCCAGCGCGAGCGCGAGGGTATCGACGAGCTGGTCGAGGAGGCCCGCCGTTCGGGGGACCAGCGCCGCTCGGAGATCACCGAGGAGGTCGCCGCCGAGCGGCGCATGGCGCTGGACCTGCTGCCGCCCGACCTGGCCGGTCAGGTGCAGTCTCTGCAGGAGTACGAGTGGACGAGCAGCGAGGCCCGGGAGGCCTTCGACGAGCTCATGGACCAGCTGCGCTCGCAGCTGATGCAGAGCTACTTCAACCAGATGTCGTCCTCCATGTCGGACATGTCCGCCGAGTCGCTGCAGCGCATGAAGGACATGTTCAACGAGCTGAACCGCATGCTCGAGACCCGGGCCGCCGGCGGGGACACCGAGCGCATGTTCCAGGAGTTCATGGACCGCTTCGGCGACATGTTCCCCGGCAACCCGCAGTCCCTCGACGAGCTGTTGGAGCAGATGGCCCAGCAGATGGCCGCCATGCAGCAGCTGCTCAACTCCATGACCCCCGAGCAGCGGGCCCAGCTGCAGCAGCTCGCCGACTCGCTGCTCGAGGACATGGACCTGCGCTGGCAGGTCGAGCGCCTGGGCGGCAACCTGCGCCAGGCGTTCCCGCAGGCCGGTTGGGAGAGGCAGTACGACTTCAGCGGCAGCGACCCGCTCGGCTTCGCCGAGGCGGCCGCCGTCATGAACCAGCTCGGCGACATGGACCGCCTCGAGCAGATGATGACCACCGCCTCCAATCCGGGGGCTCTGGCCGAGGTGGACATCGAGCGGGCGGCCGAGCTGCTCGGCGAGGACGCCGCCCGCTCCCTCGAGCAGCTGGCCAAGATGGCCCGCCAGCTGACCGAAGCCGGGCTCATGGACCAGAGGGAGGGCCGGCTGGAGCTCACCCCGCGGGGGTTGCGCAAGATCGGCCAGAATGCCCTGTCCGACCTGTTCTCCCGGCTGATCAAGGACCGCATGGGCCGCCACGTCGCCGACCGGGTCGGCATCGGCCACGAGCGCAACTTCGAGACCAAGCCCTACGAGTGGGGCGACCCCTTCAACCTGTCCATCGAGCGCACCGTCCGCAACGCCATCGGGCGGGGGGGCGCCGGGACGCCGGTCCGGTTGTCACCTGACGACTTCGAGGTGGAGCGCACCGAGTCGCTCACCTCCACCTCCACCGTGCTGGCGGTGGACCTCTCGCTGTCGATGCCGATGCGCGGCAACTTCCTGGCGGCCAAGAAGGTGGCCATGGCCCTCCACGCCCTGATCACCACCCAGTTCCCCCGCGACTATCTGGGCCTGGTCGGCTTCGGCGAGCTGGCCCGGGAGCTGCGTCCGGAGCAGCTGCCCGAGGTCTCCTGGGACTACACCTATGGGACCAACATGCAGCACGCCCTGCTGCTGGCCCGCCGCATGCTGTCCCGCCAGACCGGCACCAAGCAGGTGATCATGATCACCGACGGTGAGCCCACCGCCCACATCCTGCCCGGCGGCGAGCCTTTCTTCAGCTACCCGCCCGCCCCCGAAACCGTCCGGGTGACCCTCGACGAGGTGGTGCGGGCCACCCGCGAGGGCATACGCATCAACACCTTCATGCTCGACGCCACCGGCTATCTGCGCAGCTTCGTGGAGAAGATCACCCAGCTGAACCGGGGACGGGCCTTCTACACCACCCCCGAGACGCTGGGCGACTACGTTCTCGTGGACTTCCTGGAGCAGAAGAGGAGCCGGCGTCGGCCGGCGTGATGTTTCCGGGACCCGCAGCGCCGACCGGGACCCGGGCGGACCGGGACTAAGGAGCTGATTGTGGTGGAGCGAATGGTCGGAGGTGGCGCGTCGTGCACGTGATCGTGGTGGGATGCGGCCGGGTCGGCAGCGAGCTGGCCGTCCGCATGCAGCGCGAGGGTCACACCGTGGCCGTGATCGACAAGAACGAGACGGCCTTCAGGCGCCTCCCCGACCCCTGGGACGGCGTCACCGTGGTGGGCTTCGGCTTCGACCGCGACGACCTCGAGCGGGCCGGTATCGAGCGGGCGGGGGCCGTGGCGGCGGTCACCAGCGGTGACAACACCAACATCCTCACCGCCCGCATCGCCCGGGAGACCTTCGAGGTCGACCACGTCGTGGCCCGCATTTACGACCCCCGGCGGGCGGCGATCTACCAGCGGCTGGGCATCGCCACGGTGGCCACGGTGAGCTGGACGGTGGACCAGGTGGCCCGCCGGTTGATCCCGGGCGAGGTGACCTCGTCGTGGACCGACCCCACCGGCGACATCAACCTGGTCGAGTACCCCCTTCCCGAGTCCCTGTGCGGACGGCCCCTCTCGGAGCTGGCCGACCCCGACCAGTACCGGCCGGTGATGGTCACCAGGGGCGGACGGGCCCGGCTGGCCGGTCCGGGCCTGGTGGGCCAGGAGGGAGACATCGTGCACTTCGCCGTGCGCACCGAGTCCCTCGACGCCATCAACGCCCGCCTCAACCAGGGGGCCGGCGCTCCCGCCTCCGGACCCGACCGCCGGCCCGGCCCCGCCGGCGCCCGCCAGCCGGAGCACCAGCGATGAAGGTGTCGATCGCCGGGGGAGGCGTCGTCGGCCGCTCCATCGCCCGGGACCTGGTCCGCAACGGCCACGAGGTGCTGATCGTCGAGTCCGATCCGGCGGTGGTGACCCGGCAGGAGGACCTACCCGGCTGCCGGTGGTTCGCCGGCGACGCGTGCGAGGTGAGCACCCTCCACGAAGCCGGCTTCGGGGCGGCCGACGTGGTGGTGGCGGCTACCGGCGACGACGAGGACAACCTGGTGGTGTCGCTGCTCTCCAAGCAGGAGTTCGCCGTGCCGCGGGTCATCGCCCGGGTCAACCACCCGAAGAACGAGTGGTTGTTCAACGAGACCTGGGGCGTGGACGTGTCGGTCTCCACGCCGCATCTCATCACCGCTCTGGTGGAGGAGGCGTTGTCGGTCGGCACCCTCGTGCGCCTGCTCCACTTCGCCGAGGGCAAGGCCGGCCTGGTGGAGGTGACCCTGGCGGAGGGCTCCCCGGCGCTGGGCCGCCAGATCGCCGACCTGGGCATGCCCCGCGACTCGAGCGTGGTGGCGGTCATACGCGAGCGCCGGGTGGTGGTGCCGAGAGGCGACACCATGCTCCACGCCGGCGACGAGGTGATCGTGCTCGTCACCGAGGACTCGGAGGACGACGTGCGGGGCATCCTGGTCGCCTGATCAGGCGGCGCCGGGCGGCGTCCACCCGCCGCGGATCCTCCCATCTCGGACTCCAGATAGCAGATCCCCGCGAATAAATCGGGGACCCCCCTTGATTCGCGCGTCCGGGAGTAGGAAGATCACATGCATGTAGTTACAAGCTTGGAAACCGCGGGTACGTTCCAGGACGTCCACCACGGCTCCAAGGGCGGGCGCCGGCGACACGGGGCCTTGATCCACACAGCCACCTGATCACCGACTTGAGGGGAGCTCCGGTGAACGATCTCATCGAACTCATATTGAGGACACCGGACCGGACCTGGCAGCGCCAGGCCAACTGCATGGGCGTCGACCCCGACCTGTTCTTCCCGGAGCGGGGCGCGTCCACGAGAGAGGCCAAGGAGGTGTGCCGGGGCTGCGTGGTGCGCGAGGACTGCCTCGAGTACGCCCTGGCGAACGGCGAGAAGTTCGGGATCTGGGGTGGCCTCAGCGAGCGGGAGCGTCGCAAGATCCGGCGCCGGCGGGCTCTCGAGCGGCGGGCCGGTGGAGCGGCGGCAGCCGGCTAGCTTCCGGTTCTTCCCTCAACTCCCCGACGCTTCAGTCGGTGATCACGAATCTTCCCCCGTCGAGGCCCGCCTGTTCCAGGCGGGCCTCGATCGTGGCGGAGGGGCTCAGGCCCAGCTGGTCCCATCGCCCGCCCGTTTCGGCATCGAGCACCCGCCGGGGCAGCAGCCCGACCAGCTCGGCCCGGGCGATGTGGGCCCGCCGGGCGACGGCGTCGTAGACGGCTCCCGGTCCCAGCCGCCAGGGGTCGATCAGGTTGCACGACACCTGTACGTGGCTGCCGACCCGCAGCCCCAGGGTCCTCAGGTTGGGGCCCCGCAGCTCGGCCGCCACCCGGCGGGCGTTCTGCAGGTCCGGTTCGGCCAGCCACAGGTTGTAGGCCACCAGCACCGGGCGGGCGCCCACCGCCGCCGCCCCCGCGGTGGGATGCGGGCGGTCCGGCCCGAAGTCCGGCCGGAGGGTCGTCCACGCCGAGCGGCGCAGGTCGGGCAGCGTCCGCTCCTCGCCGTAGAGGAAGCACGGCAGATCCAGGTTGTGGCCGGCCCACCTGGCGAAGCGGTCGCGCAACCGGCCGGCTTCCCCCAGCGGGCCCGGGGCCACCGGCCAACCGCGGAGGGCCACCCACGGCACCACGTCGAGCGCCCCGAAACGGGGGTGGACCCCGGCGTGGGCCCCCAGGTCGATGAGCGACACGGCGGCGCCGGCCACCGCTCTGACCGCTTCCTCCAGGTCGTCCGCCGGGCCGGCCAGGGTGAGGACGGAGCGGTGATGGTCGGGATCGGAGTGCACGTCCAGCACCAGCCGGCCGCCGGCCGCCGCCAGGTCGGCGATGACGGCCGCGTCCCGCCCCTCGCTGACATTGATCACGCATTCGTAGACGGCGGGTTCCACCGCTTGGGCACGGTATCGGCTGATCGCCCAATCCGGGAAGCGCCGGGGCTCCGGATTACCGGGGCAGTGCGTAGCGACAAGCGCCCGAACAAGGAGTACCGTAGCTGCATGACCGCGAATCTGATGGGCGGCGACGGGATCATCTTCCTGATCATCGCCCTGATCGTTCTGGTGGGGGGAAGCCAGCTTCCCAAGCTGGCCCGCAACGTGGGCATGGCGGGGCGCGAGTTCCGCAAGGCCCAGCAGGAGGCCGAGGAGGACGCCGAGCGCCAGAAGGCCGCCAAGGCGGCCACCCAGGCTGCCGTCCCGCCGCCGGTAGAGCTGCCCGCTCAGACCCCCGCCGCCGCCGCTCCGGCCGCGGCTCCCGCTCCGGCTCCGGCCGCCTCGGCCGCCCAGGGGGAGGGGAGCATCACCTTGACCCCGGCCCAGCTCGACGCCCTGCTCAAGGCCCGTGAGCAGCAGGTGCGGGGCGAAGCGCCGGCCAACTGAGGACCCACCCCGCCGGCGTCCACGGCCGCCCCTCGCGCCGGCGCCCTCCGCGTCGGCCACTTCGCGCCGGCGCCGGACGACCCGCTGACGGCTTGGTGACGGGAATCGACGTCCCAGGTGGAAAGACGTCACCAAAGGCCACGGCGTGTCACCAAAGAGCCGCAAACCTGGGTAGTTCGCCCCGCCGGGCGACGGGCGAGCGGCCCGCCCGCACCTCCCGAACTGCCCGATCGTCTGACTGTGCCGCCGCCTGACCGGGAGCATCGATCGGGTTCGCCCCGCGACCGGTTAGACTGACATTTCTGCTACTCGCTTGGCTGGCCGGGCAGGCTGCTAGGGGAGGTTGACGACTGCCGGCCTGGGCGGCCGGCGGGAAAAGAGTTGTCAACCGTGGCGCGGCTGCCGACGTATTGCATCGGGGCAGCGACGGCATGTGATGCGCTTCTCATGGGTTTTTCAGGTGAACCGGTGAGACTGAGGTTGAAGGACTACGGAGGACCGACTGTGGACACGAACTGGATGGCAGAGGGCAAGTGCCGTGAGCTACCCCCCGAGACCTTCTTCCCCAGCGACGGTGTGGGCGTGGAGATCGCCCGCCGGATCTGCGCCGACTGCCCGGTGAAGGAACCCTGCCTGGAGTACGCCCTCTACAACCGCATCGAGCACGGCGTCTGGGGCGGCGCCTCCGAGCGGGAACGCCGTCGTATCGCCCGGCAACGCCGGGGCCTGCAGCGCGTCGTCGTCGAGTAGTCCCCGGCCGCCCAACCTCCCATCCCGCCGGCACCCAACCCCGCCCGCCGGCCCATCCCGCCGGCGGACCGCCCCGGCTGGTACCTTCCGGCGATGGACCGCATCCAGTGTCAGTGGTGCCGGGCTCAGAACGACGTGGGGGCCACGACCTGTTCCACCTGCGGGGCCCCCCTCGACGCCCGCAACCTGGTCAGCGACTCCGGCTGGAAGGAGGCGCCCCGGCTGCGGGACATGACCGAGTTCCGCTTCTCGAACAGCACCTGCCAGGTGGAGGGCCAGCTGGTCCCGGTGGCGGAGATCAACCTGGCCCCCGGCGACTGGGTGTTCTTCGAGCACCACGTGCTGTTGTGGAAGGACGAGAGCACCCCGCTGTCGGCCATGAACACCGGCGGAGGGGTGAAGCGGATGCTCGGTGGCATGCCCCACGTGATCTCCATCGCCTCGGGACCCGGCCGGGTGGCGTTCTCCCGGGACGCCTCGGGTGAGGTGGTGGTGCTGCCCCTGCACCCGGGCATGGAGCTCGACGTCCGCGAGCACGCCTTCCTGGTGGCGTCGCACTCGATCAGCTACAGCTTCGAGCGCATCAAGGGCATGAACAACATCCTCCACGGCGAGGGCATGTACATGGACCGCTTCGTCACCAGCGGCGAGCAGGGCATCCTGCTCCTGCACGGCTACGGCAACGTGTTCGAGCGCACCCTCCAGCCGGGGGAGAAGATCCTGGTGGAGCCGGGCGGGTTCCTCTACAAGGACTCCTCGGTCGCCATGAACACCGTGCAGCAGAACGTGCGGACCGGGCTCATGCGCCACGGCATGTACCTGGCCGAGATGACCGGCCCCGGCCGGGTGGGGATCCAGTCCATGTACGTCCACCACGCCTCCGAGTAGAGAAGACGGAGGGAAGACGGTGAGCACCGGCAACCCCGGCCCCGGAAGCAGCGACGCCGGCACCACCTACGTGTGCCGTTACTGCCGGCTTCCCAGCGACCCCACCGCCGCCAGCTGCCCCAACTGCGGGGCGCCGGTGGACGTGCGGGGCGTGCGCAGCCGCTCCGGCTGGCAGGAGCAGCCGGCCATCCGGGACATGGCCCGCCTCCAGTTCGGCTCCTCGACCTGCCAGATCGAGGGCAGCTACGTCCCCACCGCCGACTTCAACCTGCGGGGACCGGAGTGGGTGTACTTCTCCCACCACACCGTCCTGTGGGCCGAGCCCGGCGTGGCCATGCAGGCCATGCCCATGGCCGGCGGCTGGAACCGGATGCTGTCGGGGATGCCGCTCGTGATGCTCCAGGCGTCGGGGCCCGGCCACCTGGCGCTGTCGGAGGACTCGCCGGGCGAGATCGTGGCCCTGCCGTTGCAGCCGGGCCAGGCGGTGGTGGTGCGCGAGCACCGCTTCCTCGCCGCCACCGGCAACGTGGACTACACCTGGCAGCCGTCGGGTGTCTGGTTCGTCACCGGCCAGGGCGACGAGGCCGAGACCCACTACCCGCTCGGCTACAACCTCGACGTCTTCGCCGCCCGCCAGGGTCCGGGCCTGCTGCTCCTGCACTCGCCCGGGAACGCCTTCATCCGGGACCTGGCGGACGGCGAGACCATCTGCGTGCAGCCGACCGCCCTGCTCTACAGCGACCCCTCCGTGGGCATGGCCCTGCACCTGGAGTACCCCGACGCCGGGAACCTGGTGTGGAGCTACGGCCGCTTCAGCTACCGCCAGGTCTGGCTGCGCCTGTGGGGCCCGGGCCGGGTGGCCGTGCAGTCGGTGTTCGAGCGGCCGGAGACCAGCGAGGCCATCACCAACAGCTCACCGGCCACGGTCGCCAGGTGGTAGCATCGGCGCGGATGTATCCGTTCCGCCAGATCGGCCTTCTTCTCCTGCTGTAGGCGGGCACCACATAGCGGTGCTCGCCGAACCTCCTGCGCCTCCGGGCCAGGAGGTTTTTTCGTTCCCGACCCCCACTCCGAGGTTCAGACATGGCTGCCTACCAGTACCCCACGCCGTGCGACATGCCGTTCGACCGCTACCAGCCGTTCCGCCCCTTCGAGCTGGCCGGCATCACCGACTTCAAGCGGACGTGGCCGGAGAAGCACCTCGAGCACGCCCCGACCTGGTGCAGCGTGGACCTCCGGGACGGGAACCAGGCGCTCATCGACCCCATGGACCCGGTACGCAAGCTGCGCTTCTTCGAGACCCTGGTGGGGATGGGGTTCAAGGAGATCGAGGTGGGCTTCCCCGCCGCCTCCCAGCCCGACTTCGACTTCATCCGCCAGATCATCGAGGAGGACCGCATCCCCGACGACGTGGCCATCCAGGTGCTGGTGCAGTGCCGGCCGGAGCTGATCGAGCGGACCTTCGAGGCCATCGCCGGCGCCCGCCACGCCATCGTGCACTTCTACAACTCGACCAGCGTGCTGCAGCGCCGGGTGGTCTTCGGCCTGGACAGGGAAGGCATCACCGACATCGCCACCAGCGCCGCCCGGCTGGTGAAGAAGCAGGAGGCGACCATCCCGCAGACCCGGGTCAGCTACGAGTACTCGCCGGAGAGCTTCACCGGCACCGAACCCGACTACGCGGTGGAGATCTGCGCGGCGGTGATGGACGTCATCGACCCCGACCGCGACAACAAGATGATCATCAACCTGCCCAACACCGTCGAGATGTTCGGGCCCAACGTCTACGCCGATGTCATCGAGTACGTGCACCGCAACCTGCCCCGCCGCGACGCCGTCACCCTCAGCCTCCATCCCCACAACGACCGGGGGACGGCGGTGGCCGCCGCCGAGCTGGCCCAGCTGGCCGGCGCCGACCGGGTGGAGGGCACCCTGTTCGGCAACGGCGAGCGGACCGGCAACGTCGATGTGGTCACCCTCGCCCTCAACCTCATGACCGAGGGGATCGACCCCCGGCTGGACCTGCACGACATCGACCACCTGCGCCAGGTGGCGGAGTACTGCAACCGGCTGCCGGTGCACCCCCGCCACCCCTACGCCGGCGACCTGGTCTACACCGCCTTCTCGGGGTCCCACCAGGACGCCATCAAGAAGGGCATGAACGCCCTGCCGGGGGACTACGGCCAGTGGGAGGTGCCGTACCTGCCCATCGACCCCAAGCACGTGGGGCGGACCTACGAGGCCATCATCCGGGTCAACAGCCAGTCGGGTAAGGGCGGGGTGGCCTACCTGATGGACTTCGAGCACAACCTGGACCTGCCCCGGGGGCTTCAGGTGGAGTTCTCCAAGACGGTGCAGGCCATCACCGAGGCCAGCGGGACCGAGATCAAGCCCGGCGAGCTGTGGGACGCGTTCAGCGCCAGCTACCTGCCCGACGACGCCGCCATCCGCCTCATCACCAGCGAGGTTTCCTCAGGGGACAAAGGGACCCACGTCGTGGCTCAGATCCTCGTCGACGGTCAGCACCGGACGGTCTCGGGCCAGGGGAACGGTCCGGTGGATGCGCTGGTCAACGGGCTGCGCCGCGAGCTGGGCCTGGAGATGTCCGTCGACGACTACCACGAGCACGCCCTCACCTCCGGGGCGGAGGCCAGCGCCGCCGCCTACGTGCAGGCGACCGGGCCCGGCGGCATCCAGCTGTGGGGGGTCGGGATCCACTCGAGCATCCTCGACGCCACCCTGGCCGCCGTCATCAGCGCCGCGAACCGCCTCCGCGACCGGACGGTAGGCTGAGCAGCCGTGTCCATGACCCCCTCCGAAGAGCAAGCCCCGCCGCGCGGCCACGTGCGTGTCGTCTACCTCGGCCCGGTGGCGCCGCACTGGCGGGTCGATTCGGACTTCGGTGACCGCTCGGTCATCGAGGATTTCCGCCAGCGGGCCCTGGCCCGGCTGCTGCTGCTGCCGCCGCACGACCCGCAGTTCCGGCGCAACCGGGAGCGGGTGGTCCGCGACGCCGAACGGGAGAACCTGCTACTGGACTGGGATCTGGGCACCCCCGACGACGACAGCGGGTCCTAGGCGGCGCCGGTCTGCGCCGCTCCCGAAGGAGCGACGCAGATGAGATCGGGCCTATAGCCTTGGAAGATGTCCACCGCTCTCGCCGAGGAGGGATTCGCCGCCGACGCCACGCCCGGCCAGCACTTCCTCAACCGGGAGCTGTCCACGCTCGACTTCAACGGCCGGGTGCTGGCCCTGGCGGAGCAGCCGGACCAGCCGCTGCTGGAGCGGGTGAAGTTCCTGGCCATCTTCTCCTCCAACATGGACGAGTTCTTCCAGGTCCGGGTGGCCGGCCTGAAGGACCAGCTGGCCGCCGGCATCGGTACCGCCCCTGACGGGCTGTCGGTCTCCGAGCAGCTGCGGGCCATCCGGGCCGCCGTCGACCGGCTGCTGGAGCGGCGGCGGGCGGTGTTCCTCGAGCAGTTGCTGCCCGGCCTGGCGGAGCACGGCATCTGCCTGGCCGAGTGGTCGACGTTGAACGCCTCGGACCGCGAGTGGGCGGCGGAGGTGTTCGCCGAGAGGATCTTCCCGGTCCTGACCCCGCTGGCAGTCGACCCCGGCCATCCTTTTCCCTACATCTCCAACCTGTCGCTGAACCTGGCCGTCATCGTCCGGGACCCGGCCGGCGGGGAGCGCCGCTTCGCCCGGGTCAAGATCCCGCCGCTGCTGCCCGGGCTGCTGCCGCTGCCCGACGGCGTGCGTTTCGTGCTGCTCGAGCAGGTGATCGCCGCCCACCTCGACACCCTGTTCCCGGGCATGGAGATCGAGTCGCACCACCCGTTCCGGGTGACCCGCAACGCCGATCTCACCCTCGAGGAGGAGGAGGCCGACGACCTGCTGGTCGCGGTCGAGATGGAGCTGCGCCGGCGCCGCTTCGGGCGGGCCGTGCGCCTCGAGGTGGACCCGTCGATGACCGGGGAGGTGCGCACCCTGCTGGCCCGGGAGCTCGACCTGTCCGCCGAGGACGTCTACGAGTGCGCCGGCCCCATGGACCTCACCGCCATGTGGCAGGTGTACAACCTGGACCGCCCGGAGCTGAAGGAGGAGCCGTTCACGCCGGTGACCCCCAGCCGCCTGGGCGGCGCCGACGGCGAACCCATCGACATATTCGCGGCGATCCGCGCCGGGGACATCCTGGTGCAGCACCCCTACGACAGCTTCTCCGAGTCGGTGGAGGAGTTCATCGCCCAGGCGTCGCGCGACCCCGACGTGCTGGCCATAAAGCAGACCCTCTACCGCACATCCGGGGACAGCGCCATCGTCCGGTCCCTGATCCGGGCGGCGGAGCGGGGCAAGCAGGTGGCCGCCCTGGTGGAGCTCAAGGCCCGCGGCGACGAGGCGGCCAACATCGGCTTCGCCCGGGCGCTGGAGCAGGCCGGGGTGCACGTGGTGTACGGACTGGTCGGTCTGAAGACCCACTCGAAGATCGCGCTGGTGGTGCGCCAGGAGGGCGGCGGCCTGACCCGGTACTGCCATATCGGCACCGGCAACTACAACTCCAGCACGGCCCGGCTGTACGAGGACATCGGCCTGCTGACCGCCGCCCCGGAGATCGGCGCCGATCTGACCGACCTGTTCAACTACCTCACCGGCTACAGCCGCCGGGTGGACTACCGCCGGCTGATGGTCGCCCCGACCACGCTGCGCAGCCGCATGGTGGAGTTGATCGCCCGGGAGGCGGAGTCCGGCCCGGCCGGGCGGATCGTCTGGAAGCTGAACAACCTGGTGGACCCCGGCATCATCGACGCCCTCTACGAGGCGTCCGGGGCCGGCGTCCGCATCGATCTGATCGTGCGGGCCATCTGCTGCCTGCGGCCCGGGGTACCCGGCCTCTCCGACCACATCCGGGTGCGCAGCATCGTCGGCAGGTGGCTGGAGCACTCGCGGGTCTACTACTTCGGGCGGGGGGCCGCCCCGGCGCCGCCCGGCGAGGACGACGTCCCCGGCCTGCAGCTGGCCGACGACGGCGAGTACTGGATCGGCTCGGCCGACATGATGGACCGCAACCTGGACCGGCGGGTCGAGGCCCTGGTGCCCATCACCTCCCCGGACCTGCAGGGCCGGCTGCGGGAGATCCTGGTGACCGAGCTGGCCGACGACGTGCGGGCCTGGACCCTCTCGCCGGAAGGCAGCTGGCACAAGGTGGCGGGCGGGCGCGGCTACGACGCCCAGCACAGGTTCCAGGAGATGGCCCTCGCCCGGTCCAAGTGGCGGGTGGACGGTGATGTCCGGCCGGGTGGCCAGTTCCGTTGAGCGGCCCGGCCGACGGCCCCCGCCCTGACCGCCAGCCGCCGGTGCTGGCCGCCGGCGGGGTGGTGTGGCGGCGCGACGGCGGGGGGCGGATAGAGGTGGTGCTCATCCACCGGGCCCGCTACGACGACTGGAGCCTGCCCAAGGGGAAGCTCGATCCCGGCGAGACCGACGAGCAGGCCGCCCGGCGGGAGGTGCAGGAGGAGACCACGCTGGTCACCGAGCTGGGCCCGGAGCTGCCCTCCACCACCTACCTGGACCGCAGCGGGAAGCAGAAGCGGGTCAGGTACTGGGCCATGACCGTCCGGGAGGGCCGGCCCTGCGGATCGCACGAGGTGGACCGGGCCGAGTGGGTGCCGCTGGAGGAAGCGGCCCGCCGGCTCAGCTACCCCCACGACGTGCGGGTCCTCGGCGCCCTCGAAGCTGTCATCGATGGTGACTAGATGCTCTGAGCCTGTCTAGATGCTCTGGGGCAGCAGCAGCACCGCGTTCTCGAAGCAGAACCACAGCGGGACCAGGCATATTGCCACCCCGATCACCAGTGCCGCCGCCCGGTGCCAGCGGCGGGTGCGGTGCACCCACACCCGGGTGGCCACCCACAGGACCAGCGTCAGCCCGCCGTAGAGCAGCGTCGGGGTCCACGCTCCCGACTCGCCGTGTCCCAGGGCCCCGGCGGAGATGACCGGTGCCGCCACTGGCGCCGGCCGGGGCGTCACCGGGGCGGGCTGCGTCGCCTTGACCGCCGGCTGGGCCGCCCCCACCAGGCGGGCGAAGACGATCAGCCGGGAGGAGGCCGAGAACTTGGGGTTGCAGGTGGTCAGGGTGAGCTGGGCGAAGGGCGTGGGGTCCAGCACGGCCACGTCGTCGGGGCTCACCACCTCGGGCCGGGCGGACACCTTGTACACCCAGGTGTGGCCGGTCAGGTCGGTGATGTAGATGGGGTCGCCGGGGGCCATCTCGCCCAGCCGGAAGAAGGGGGCGCCGTAGGTGGTGCGGTGCCCGGCGATGGCGGCGTTGCCCAGCTGGCCCGGATAGGCGGTGCCGGTGTAGTGGCCCGGGCCCCGGCGCAGGTCCTGCTCGTTGGTGCCCTCCACCACGTACTTGTCCAACCCGATCCGGGGGATGACGAGGTGGTCGACGGCGCCGCCCGCCGGCACCGACGGCAGGGACTGTTGCGCTGGTTGCGATTGCTGGGAGCCGACGGTGGGGGTGTCGGCGCCGCCGGTGGCCGCCGGCGGGTGGCCCACCTCGGACGAGAACTGCCTGGCCAGGGCGTGCTGGTTGTGCGACTCGGTGATGTTCGTGCCGAACAGCTGGTAGCCGACGAACAGCAGCACCACGACCCCGGCGGTGATGAGGGCCAGGCCCACCTCCCGGACGGTCCGGCGCACCGCCCCGAGCGATGGCCGCTCCGGCCGGGCCGTGGCCGGCGGCGCCGAGTCGATGGCGGACGTCACCGTCTAAGGGTAAGCGCCGGCTCTGGCACACTGGCGGCATGCCGGTGCTGCTGGTCCGTCACGCCCACGCCCTGGCCCGGTCCGAGTGGGACGGCGACGACCGGGAGCGCGAGCTGTCCCAGAAGGGGCACCGCCAGGCCGTCCGGCTGGTACCGGTGCTCACCGAGTTCAAGCCCTCCCGGCTGCTGTCCAGCCCGTACCTGCGCTGCCTGGACACGGTCCGGCCGCTGGGCCGGGCGCTGGGTCGCCAGGTGGAGAGCGAGGACCGGTTGGCGGAGGGGGCGGGCCGGGCCGCCGTCGAGCTGGTCCGGTCCCTGCGCGCCGAGGACGCCGTGCTGTGCAGCCACGGCGACGTCATCCCCGACATCCTCGCCGCTCTGGTGCACGACGACGGTGTCGACCTGGGCGCCCACCCCCGGGTGGAGAAGGCCTCGGTGTGGGTCCTCGACGCCGGCGGCGACCGGTTCACGGCCGCCAGCTACCTGCCCCCGCCGGGCCGTCACTGAACCGGGGCGGCGGCCACCCGGGGTGCTCTTCTAGCGGCGCCGGCCCCGCCGCTTGGACGCCGCCTGAGGGAGGATGTCGTCGTCGGCCGGGGACCAGGCCGCGACGGGCACGGACGGCCGCGGCGGCGCCGGCGGGGCGGGAGGGGCGGTGGGGGCCGGGGCCTCGGCCGCCGGTTCGGGGCGCCTGGGTCGGCGCAGGGGGATGGTCGGCTGTTCGGCCGGCGCCGGGGCCGGCGGGGCCGGGGCGTAACCCGACGACGACAGCCCCGATACCAGACGGCCGCCGCCCATCTCGCCGGGGCGGCTCAGGCCCTGCAGCGGGCGGGGCGGGCTGAGCGGGGCGGCGCCGGCCGCCTCGGCCGGGCGCAGACCAGCGGGGGGCGGTCCTCCGAGACCGGCCGGGGCGGACCCGCCGGCACCCAGACCGGCCGGGGCGGACCCGCCGCCCAGGCCCAGACCGCCGCCCGGCCCGCCCGGGCCCATCAGCCCGGAGCCCAGCAGGCTGGGCCGCGGCGCCGGCCGGGGGCCGGCCGGAGGGGGGGTCAACGGCGCCGGCCGGGGACCGGCCGGAGGGGCGGCCATCGGCGCCGGCCGGGGAGCCGGGGCGGACCCGACGGGGCCGGTCGACACCGGCCCGGATCCGCCCGCCTGAGGAGGGGTGGCGGGCGCCGCCGGGGCCGGCCGGGGATCGTCAGCGGCGGCCGCCGCCGGCCGGTCGGCGCCGGTGGTCGGGGCCTCCGCGTCGCGCAGGGCGTCGGCCAGGGTCGCCTCCAGCGCCCGACGGTCGAAGGGCTTGAAGGGCTCGTCGCCCTCCTTCGCAGCGGGTGACGTCCAGGGCTCGGCCATGTGTGCCATATCGGCAGCGGGGCGCGGACCCCTTAGGGGCCTTCGGCGCCTTCGTCAACCGGGGGGAAATCGGCTACTGCGGGGGGTCGGTGTCGATCTCCAGCCGGGCCAGCCACAGTCCCGGCGCGGCCAGCTCCGCCGGGGTGGGCAGCTCCCGCTCCGACCGCCACAGCTGGGCGAGCCCCTCGGTCCCGGCCCGCTCGAGGACGCCGTGCACGAAGGCCTGGCCGTGCTCGTACTCATCGGCGCCGAGGGCCACACCGAAGAGCTGGCCGAGCACCCTGGCGCCCGGGCTCTCCTCCAGGCGGTGGCGCCGAAGCGCCTCGGTCAGCGGCCCGTACGAGGCGATCAGGCGCCGGCCCACGCTGTCCATGACGTGATCGACGTATCCCACCACCGCGGCGAGCACGGCCCGCAGCGGCGCCTGGATCCGCCGCTGGGCGTCGTTCTGCATCTCCTCGACCAGGTTGGCCGGGTCGCCGAAGGCGGCCTGCAGCCCGGCCATGTCGCTCAGGTCGATCCCCGCTATCCGCTCCTCCAGGGCCTGCGAGCTGGGGGTGAACGCGTCGACGTAGGCGCCGATGAGCTCCTCGAGGCGGGCCCGGACGTGCGGCCGGGCGAGCACCGCGTGATTGGTGGTCTCCCGCAGGCAGATCCACATCCGCACGTCGTCGGCCGCCAGGCTCCAGTCGGAGGCGAAGCGGTCGATGGTCTGCGGCACCAGCAGCACCTCCCGGCCGGCCGGGCGGGGCATCGGCAGGTCGTACTGGCCCATGGCCCGGCTGGCCAGCTGACCGACCATGGAGCCGGACTGCAGCCCGAACAGGAACGGCCCGAGCACCTGCGGGAGGCTGGAGAAGAGGCGGGCCATGGGGTCCTCCTCGGCCCCCGGCTCGGGCGCCGCCCCGCCGAACAGCCCGGCCAGCGGGTTGGTCGCCCCGCCCTCCCCGGGCGCCCCCGCCGGGGGCGCCATCCGGAGGGCCAGCCGCTCGAGCAGCGGCTTCCAGTGCTCGAGGGTGCGCAGGGCCCACTGGCTGGGCGAGACCGCCGTGACGCTCAGCACCCCCCCCGGGGAGACGGTCAGGCCGGTAGCCTCCGACACGTGCATCTCGGCCACCCGGATCAGCTCCTCCAGGCGGACCCGGGACACCGGGTCGGGGTTGGCTTCCGGCTGGCCGCCGGCCGCCGCCCACTGGGCCATCTGCCGGGCTATCTCCCAGTTGAGCGGACCCTGGCTGGTGAAGAACCGGGCCAGGTTGCGCATGAGCTCACCGAGGGGCCCGCTCTCGAACGGGCCGCCGGCGCCGAATCCCTCGGGCGTGCTCACCGGCTCCACCCCCGTCCCGGGGCGGCTGCCGCCCGAAACACCCGCCGGGCCGGCTCTGCAAAACCTTCACTGGCCCGCGGAACACTCATTGGGGCATCGTAGGGCGGTGTCGACCGTTGTGGTCACCGGTGTGGCCGGTTCGCTCGGAACCCGGGTGGTGCCGCTGCTCCTGGCCCGCCCCGACGTCGAGCGCGTCGTCGGGATCGACCTGGTGCCACCCGGCGCCGCCGACCCCCGCCTCGAGGTCCGGGTCATGGACCTGGCCGCCCGGCCCGCCCCCGGAGACCCGGAGATGGTGCAGGCGCTGCGGGGCGCCTCCTCGGTCATCCACCTGGCCTGGCGCGCCGACGACCGGCGCGGCGCCGACCCGGCCGGGACCGCCGCCGCCAACCGCCGGGCGCTGACCCGGGTGCTCGACGCCGCCGAGAAGGCCGGGGTCGGATCGGTCGTGCATCTGTCGAGCGCCACCGTCTACGGCGCCTGGCCGGACAACAAGATCCCCCTCACCGAGGACGAACGGATACGCCCGAACCCCGAGTTCCCCTTCGCCGTGTCCAAGGCCGAGGCGGAGCGGGCGGTGGCCGAGTGGGCGGACGGCCATCCGGCGGTGCCGGTGGCGGTGCTGCGCCCGGCGGTGACGGTCGGGCCGGGGGAGCGGCCGCTCTACCAGGCTCTGGGGATCACCCGCTCTCCCGGCTCCGGCGACGGCGGCCGGCCGGTGCAGTACCTCCACGTGGACGACCTGGCGTCGGCGGTGATCCTGGCGTGGGAGCGGCGCCTGACGGGCATCTACAATGTGGCGCCCGACAGCGGCATCCCCGAGGAGCAGGCCCGGGCCCTGGCCGGCGGCGTGGCCCGGGTGACCCTCCCCCAGAGGCTGGCGGTGACCGTCTCCTCCGTCGGTTGGCGACTGTGGCGCAAGGGCGTTCCCGTGGAGGCCCGGGCCTACGCCGACCATCCCTGGGTGGTGGCCCCCGACCGCCTGAAGGCGGCCGGTTGGGTTCCCGGCCACTCCAGCGAGGAGGCCCTGGTGGCGACCGACGAGCGCCTGCACTGGGACGACCTGCCCCCCGGCCGGCGCCAGAACTACAACCTCATCATCGCCCTGGTGGTGCTGGTGGCCACCGGGGCCGGAGCCGCGGTGGGGGTGGAGGCGCTGCGCCGGCGGCGGGCGGCCCGGGCGGCGACGCGCCCGGCCGGCCCTAGCCTTCGTCGGCTGGCTCGCTGGCCAGGCGGACCGAGGTCTGTACCGTCCGGCCGCCGTCGATGAAGGTGATGGGCACCTTCTGGCCCGGGTCCAGCTTGACCATGGCCGCCACCAGCGTCCCGGTCGAGGTCATGGGGCTCCCGTTGAGGGAGGTGATGATGTCGTGGGCCCGCAGGCCGGCCCGGGCGGCCGGGCTGCCGGGGGACACCAGCCCGGCCTCCACCCCGCCGTTCAGGTGCAGCTGGTGGGCCATCACGGTGGGGACGTCCTCGGCGTCGCTCACCCCCAGCCACGGGTGGGAGACCCGCTGGCGGTTGATGAGCTGGCTGGCCACCCTGTTCGCCTCGTCGATGGGCACGGCGAAGGTGACCTCCTGGTCGGCGGTGTCCACCGGGTTGACGTTGACCGTGATGCCGACGACCCGCCCGTACTGATCGAGGAGCGGTCCGCCGGCCGCCTCGGGGGTGATGGCCGGCATGGTCACGGCGATCAGGCTGTCGAGGTCCGAGCCGTCCGTCAGGTTCACGGTGCGGTCCTCGGCGCTGACCGACCCGGCCGACAGCGACCCGCCGGCGAGGGTGCGGGCGCCGACCGCCATCACCGGATCGGCCTCCCGCAGATCGGCCACCGTGCCCGTCGCCGCCGGGATGTCATTGGCCAGGTCGGGTACCCGGAGCAGGGCCAGGCCGCTCAGCGGATCGTCTCCGACCACCGTGGCCCGGACCGACTCCCCGGATAGGAAGGTGACGGTCACCGCCCCCTTGTAGCCGGCGGCCCGGTCGGCCGCGAAGAGGGACCGGTCGGTCAGCACGAAGGCGGTGTTGCCGTCGGTCTCCAGTACCACCAGCCCCGACCCCTGCTGGGGGCCGGACGGTCCGTCCACCGAGACGCTCACGACCGAGGCGGCGACGGACTCCTCGACGGCCGCCCAGTTCGTCGACGTACCCGCCGCCTCGGCCAGCGACACCGCCGGCGTGCTGGGCAGCACGGACCGCACGATGGTGGTCCTGTGGTTCCACCAGCCGCTGGCCGCCCCCACCCCTGAGGCGGTGAGCGCTCCGACCATCCCGGCGATCACCGCCACCGCGCACGTACGGGCCAGACCCGGGTGTTCGGCCAGGGCGCCGCTGAAGCGCCGCCGGCCCCCGGCCGGGCTGGCGCCCGCCGAAGAGAACTCCGCTTTGGCCGCCGCGGCCTCCGACGGGTGCCGCCACAGCCGATCCTCTGGCGGCAGCCAGGCGTAGAGGGGACCCTCGTCGTCTCCGCCGTCGATCGGCCCCTGGTCCGCAGAGCCGGGATGGAAGTCCACGGACTTCGAGCCTAACGACGGCGCCGTCGCGTTGGTCATCGGGCGGTGGCGGGCCACGCCTGTGCCCGACTCGTCGTAGCATGGAGGAGTGAGCGGATATGAACAGGAACCCCGGCAGGGAGAGCCGGTCTGGGTGGCGCTGACCGCCTCGGCCCTCTCGCTCGACCGGGCGACCACCTGGGTGCGCAGGGATGACTGCGGGGCGGTCGTCGTCTTCGGGGGGACGGTTCGCGACCACGCCGAGGGCCGTCCCGACGTCGTGGAGCTCGAGTACGAGGCGTACGCCGGCCAGGTCGAGCCCCGCCTGTCGAAGATCGCGGCCACGGCCATGGACAAGTGGCCGGGGGTCGGGCGCACGGTGATCTGGCACCGCATCGGGACGCTGGCCGTCGGGGAGTACTCGGTGGTGGTGGCGGTGTCCGCCGCCCACCGCGGCGAGGCCTTCGAAGCCGCCCGGTTCTGCATCGACACGGTGAAGTCGTCGGTCCCCATATGGAAGCGCGAGCGCTGGTCGGGCGGCGACGACTGGGGCCTGGACGCCCACGAGGTCGCCGAGGTGGGCCCGTGATCGCCTCCTCCAGCACCGTGCTGTCCAACCTGGCCTACCTGATCGGAGCGGTGGTGGTGGCCGTCATCGGCGGCCTGCTGGTGTGGCTGCGGCACCGTCAGCCGAAGTCGGTGGACGCCAACATGGCCTCGTTCCGGAAGGGGCTCAGCGCCCTGGCTCCCGATCCCCGGTCGACTCCCGGCGCCACCATCAAGCGGTCCGAGCAGGCCCGGGTGCGACCGGCGCCGATCGGCCTGACCCACGTGAAGCTCGAGACCGCCGCCGCCGCAAGGGCGGGCGCGCTCGGCGAGTCGACACCTGACGGAGCCGCCGAACCGGTGGCCGGTGAACGGGCGGGTGGCTACCCTGGCTAGGGACCTCGCCATCGACCTGGGCACCGCCAACACCCTCGTGTACTCGCGGGGCCGGGGCATCGTGCTCAACGAGCCGACCGTCATCGCCTTGAACTCGCGCAGCCAGGAAGTGCTGGCCATGGGCCACGAGGCGTGGCAGATGATCGGCCGGACCCCCGGCTACATCGTGGCGGTACGCCCGCTGCGCAAGGGGGCCATCACCGACTTCGACATCACGCAGCGGATGATCCGCCTGCTGCTCCAGCGCGCCGGGGTGTCCCGGTTCAACCGGCCCCGGGTGCTGATCTGCGTGCCCTCCGCCATCACCGAGGTCGAGCGGCGGGCGGTGGAGGAGGCGGCCAGGGGAGCCGGCGCCAACGGCGCCTACCTGATCGAGCAGCCGATGGCCGCCGCCATCGGCGCCGGCCTGCCGATCCACGAACCGCTCGGCAACATGGTGGTGGACGTCGGCGGCGGCACCACCGAGACGGCGGTGATCTCGCTCGGCGGGATCGTCGCCCTCGAGGCCATCCGGGTGGGCAGCTTCGACATCGACGCGTCGATCCAGTCCTACGTCCGCCGGGAGTACGGCATCGCCGTAGGGGAGCGCACGGCCGAGGAGATCAAGCTGGCCATCGGGTCGGCGTGGCCGTCCGAGCGTGACACCGTCAAGGCCGAGGTCCGGGGCCGGGACCTGATGTCCGGGCTGCCGAAGACCGTCATCCTCGCCCCGGAGGAGGTCCGCGAGGCCATCGAGGAGCAGGTCGGCGCCATCGTCGAATCGGTGGTGAAGTGTCTGGGCAACTCCCCGCCGGAACTGGCCCAGGATCTGATCAGCCAGGGCATCCACCTGGTCGGCGGCGGCGGGATGCTGGCCGGCCTGGACCGGCGGATAGAGGCGGAGACGTCCCTGCCCGTGAACCTGGTGGAGGCGCCGCTCGAGTGCGTCGTTCTCGGCGCCGGCAAGTGCCTGGAAGAGTTCGAGGCGGTCAAAGACCTGTTCATGAAGTAGGTCGGCGGGTGCTCAGTCGCCGCCTTGCTGGCGGCCGGTGAGATCCTCCGCCGCCTGGCGCACCTGCCAGTCCCGGTCGGTGAGGGCCCGCTCGAGGGCGGCGTCGACCTGCGGTCCTTCGAAGGCGGCCAGGGCCAGCACCGCCCGCCGGCGCACCGCCGGCTTGTCGGCCATGGCGGACAGGACGGCGTCCAGGGCGGCGTCGTCGCCGACGGCGCCGAGGGCGGCCACCGCCGCCTCCCGGCACAGCGGGTCGCCGTGGTCGCGCGCCACCCGGTCCAGAGCGGCCACCGCCGGGCCGCCGGCGGCCGCCGGGCCCAGCTCCCCCAGCCCGAAGCACGCCGCTTCCACCACCGCGGCCACCGGGTCGTCGAGGAGGGCGACGGCTGCGTCGACCGCCGCTCCGCCGGCCGTCGCTCCAGCGGCGACGGCGGCCAGTTCGCCGGCCCGGGCCCGCACTGCCGGCTCGGGGTCCCCGGCCGCCGCCACCACGTCGGCCGGTTCGAGCTGGCCCAGGCGGGCCAACGCTCCCAGCGCCGTGGCCCGCACCGCGCCCTCGCCGTCGAGCAGCCCGGCCCGGGCGGCGGCCACGTCCCCGGCGTGGCCGGCCAGGGCCACCGCCCGCCGGCGGGCCGTGGCGTCGGTCCGGGGGCCGGCCGGGCGGGCCGGCTCGCTCAAGCGGTCGAGGCGGAGTGCAGGGCGGCGGCGATGGCCCACGCCACCGCTCCCAGAGCGGCGGCCAGCGCCAGGCCCAGGGCCACGGCTATGACGATCAGCGCGGCCGCCGAGCGCACCGGGTGGCGCCGCGAGCTGCGCGCCGCGCCTGGCACGGACGAAGGGGATGTGTCGATACTGGAAGTGCTCATCCCCCCCGTTCCCATTTCCTGGGGCACCGCATGGCAGGCTGTCCCCGCTCCCGGCGAAAAGCTCCTGAAGAGCGAGCGGAGATCGAGGACTTGACCACTACCGGACAGATTCTACAAGACGGGGTTCCGCCGCCGGAAGGCGGCGGGCGCCGGCCCCTGCGCCGCCGGGGGCTGCTGATCTTCCTCATCGTGGTGGCCGCCCTGGTGGCGGCCGCGGTGGTCTACGTGGTGCAGGGAGCCAAGGGCTACTACGCCATCTCCCCGGGCACCGCCCCGGTGGTGTCGGCCGCCTCCACCTGCCGGCCGTCGTCGGGCGGGTCGTTCAGCCTGCCGGGCGGGCGCGCCTGCGTCCGGGTCGTGATCCCCGCCGGGCGGGCGTCCACGGTCGACGGATCCATCATGATGGTCGACGTGCTCGTCGGCCCGGCCACGCCGGGGGACTTCCTGCTGCAGAAGCTGGGCCTGCTGCACCAGGTCCACGACGGCACCGTGCTGGTGCCGAGCTCGGAGATCCTCGGCAACACCCCGCCCTCGCAGCTCGGCTGCCAGAACGACCAGCAGATGGCCGACGCCACCTCCACCGCCGCCACCGTCGCCCTCCGCCGGCTGGGCTACAAGGTCGGCCAGAACGATCTGGGCGCCCAGGTGGACCAGGTGGCGCCGGGCACCCCGGCGGCGGCGGCCGGCCTGCAGTGCAACGACCTGATCACCGCCATCGACGGCCGCCCGGTTCACGGCGCCTCGGACCTGGTCGACGCCATCCACGCCGCCCGGCCGGGCCAGACGGTGCAGCTCGACGTGACCCGGACGGGCAAGGGGGGCAAGACCTCGCCGGTGCGGCTCACCGCCCGCCTGTCGGGCACGCCGGCGGAGAACGGCCAGGCGGCCAAACCCGACCAGGCGTTCCTGGGGGTGGAAGCCCAGACCCGCTACACCTACAGCTACCCCTTCAACGTGGACATCCAGGTCGGCCAGATCGGCGGCCCCTCGGCCGGCCTGGCCCTGACGCTCGGCATCCTCGACGCCCTCGGGCACGGCCAGCTGACCGGAGGCCACCGGGTGGCGGCCACCGGCACCATCGACCTGCAGGGCGACGTCGGCGACGTGGGCGGCGTGGCCCAGAAGGCGGTGGCGGTGAGGAACGCCGGGGCGCAGGTGTTCTTCGTGCCGCCCCAGGAGCTGGCCGCGGCCAGGAGCGAGGCCGGCTCCATGAAGGTCTACGCCGTCTCCACGCTGTCGCAGGCCCTCGCCGACCTTCAGGCCATGGGAGGTCGCATCCCGGCAGCACTCGCCGCATCGGGGTGAGCCGGCCGTGTCGCTGACCGAAGCCCAGGTGCAGTTCGCCGCCGAGTTCATCACCCTGGTGGTGACCGCCGCCGCCCTGGTGCTGGTGGTGCTCCGCCCCCGGGAGCGCCGCCTCGACGCTTCGGCCCCGACCGCCCCGTCCCGGCCGGGCGGCCGACTGGTGGCGGTGGTCCTCTCCTCGCTGGCGCTGGTGGTCCTCGGCGCCGCCAGCTTCGCCCACGGGTCGCTGCTGGTGTCCGGCCGGTACGTGGAATGGGTGGGCCTCGGCCGGCTGGCGGCCGCCGCCGTGCTGGTGGTCGCCTTCCCGTACCCCCCCGGTCCCGGGAAGGGCCGGCCGGTCGTGGCCGGTGTGCTGCTGCGGTCGGGTTTCGTGGCGTGGTCGGTAGCCGGCATCACCGAGCTGACCTCGGCTCCCGGTTACGCCACCGACGCTCTGCTGGTGGCCGGTTCCGCCCTCACGGTCACCGCCCTGCTGCGGACCGCCCGGCGGTCCATCGGGGTGCGGGTGGCGGCCAGCGCCGCCACCACCCTCCTGCTGGTCGTCATCGTGCTGGCGCTGGCCCTGTCGACGGTCATCTCCTCCTCGGCGCAGCGGGAGGAGCTGCGACGGCTCTCGGCCCGCGCCGGCGTGGAGAAGGCCGCCCTGGCCGACACCGGGCCGGTGTCGTTCGCCGCCCAGCTGGTCGAAGCCGACCTGTCCAGCTACTTCTCGCCCCGGCCGGACGACCCGCTGGTCCTCTACGCCGACGGGACCGCCGCCCAGAGATCGGCGGCCGCCGCGCTGATCAGCGCCCGGCTGGGGCAGCTCAGCGCCAGCAGCGGGGCCGCCCACTTCGGCAACATCTCCTACGCCAGCCCCGACGGGACGGAGGTCGTCATCCCCGGGGTGGGCGTACCGGTGGCCTCGCCCGGGTTGGCCGCCGACCCGGAGCTGAAGGTGTCGTGCTCGGCCGGCCGGCAGGGGCTGTTCGAGTCCGGGACCCAGGTCTGGCTGGGCGCCTCCTCACCGGAGTGCACGAGCACCGGACGGCTGCTGGGGGTGGCGGTGATCACCCGGCCGCTCGACGACAGCTACCTCGCCGGCCGGCGGCCGATCGACCCGACGGTGGCCATGGCTCTGCTCTCCGGGCGGGCGGTCGTGGCCACCGCCGGCATGACCCCGGCGGTGGCGGCGTCGCTGGTACCGCCGTTCGCCGGGCCCGTCGGGCAGTCCGTGTCGCAGGCCGTGGGCAACCGGTTCGTGAGCGTGACCGTGCTCAGCACGGCGGGGCCCACCGGCCGCACACCGCTGTACCTGATGCTGGCCAGCCCGGCGACCAGCGTGCTCTCCACCCGCGAGCAGCTGTTCCGCACGCTGTTCCTGATCGCCTTCGGCGGCACCGTGCTCGCCCTGGGCCTCGCCGTGTTCACCGGCGACCGCATCACCGCGGGGCTGCGCCGGCTGACCGGGGCGGCGGCCGCCATCCAGGCCGGGGACACCGCGGTCCGGGCCGGCGTCGCCGGCGACGACGAGGTCGCCGCGCTGGGCTCGGCCTTCGACGCCATGCTGGATTCGGTCGCCGCGCAGTCCACCGCCCTGCAGGCGGCGGCCGAGGACGAGGCCCGGCTGCGCAACCGGCTCGAGGCGGTGGTCGCCGGCATGACCGACGCCCTGGTGGCGGTGGACGTCTACGGGCGGATCACCGACTTCAACCGGGCGGCCGCCGACCTCACCGGGGTGGACTCCTCCCGGGCGCTCGACTCGCCGGTGGAGGAGGTCGTCCGCCTGCGCGGGGAGGACGGGCGCCCCGTGGGCCGGCCGTTCTTCGCCGCCGGCGACCGGGACCAGGCGATGATGGGCTACGTCGTGCGGGGCTCCACCGAGATCCCCGTGGCCGTCTCGAGCGGTGCCCTGCTCGACCCCGGCGGCGGGCCGGTCGGCACCGTGCTGGTGTTCCGCGACATGCGCAAGGAGCACGAGGTCGAGAAGATGAAGACCGAGTTCCTGTCCCGGGTGGGCCACGAACTGCGCACCCCGCTCACCGGGATCATGGGCTACGCCGACATCCTGCTCCGCCGGGACGTGCCCGCCGAACGGGCCCGCTCCTGGTACGAGGAGATCCTCCACAGCGCCCGCCGCCTGCTGCGCATCGTGGAGATGCTCGAGTTCTTCGCCTCCGAGGGCGCCGGCCGGCTGGTCCTGCGCCCCGAACCGGCGGACGTGCGGGCCCTGGTCAACGGGATCGCCTCGTCGTGGGCCGGCCGCCTGCCCGGCAACCTCTCCCTCGGGCGCCGCATGGCCCGCTCGGAGACCCTGGTGTCGGTGGACCGGCGGTGGCTCAGCCTGGCCGTCGACGAGCTGATCGACAACGCCGTGAAGTTCTCCCCCGAGGGAGGTCGCATCCTGGTGCGGGTCGCCGACCGGGGGGACTCGGTGGAGATCTCGGTCACCGACCAGGGGATGGGCATGACTCCCGAACAGCACGAGGTGGTCTTCGGCGAGTTCGTACAGGCTGACAACTCCGACACCCGCCGCTTCGGCGGCCTCGGCTTGGGCCTGGCCGTGGTGCGGCGCGTGGTGGAGGGCCACGGCGGGTCGGTCCGGGCCCGCTCCGCCCCCGGGCGCGGATCCACCTTCGTCATCCAGCTGCCCGTCTGGCCCCAGGGGGGCCTGCCCGACGGAGCCGGCCTCCGCAACGGCAACAGCCGGGCCGCCGGAGCGGTTACGGACCGGGCCGGCTCGAGTCCGGCCCGCACATCACCCACCCGCCGGGGTCCCGCCTCGTAGATTTACAGCATGGGACCTGACGCCTCGCTGACACCGGAACTCATCCAGGCCCAGTCGTTCACATCCAACTTCCGTGGTTACGACCCGTCGGAGGTCAGGTCCTTCCTGAACCGGGTGGCCACCGAGCTGCGGGCCTGGCGGGAACGGGCGGAGCAGCTGGAGTCGGCCTGGCACTCGGCCGAGGAGCGGGCGGCGCGCCCGCCGGTCCTCGACGAGGACACCCTCATGGCGGCGGTGGGGGAGGAGACGGCGTCCATCCTGCGCACGGCCCGGGCCGCCGCCGCCGACCTGAGGACCAAGGCCGCCGACGAGTCGGAGCGGGCCGTTTCTGAAGCCCGGGCCGAGGCCGAACGGCTGGTCGCCGAGGCCCGCGCCGAGTCCGAAAAGCTGCTCTCGACGGCCCGCTCGGATTCCGAGCAGCTGCTGTCGGAGGCTCGCACCGAGTCCGACAAGCTCCGCTCCGACGCCCGGGAGGAGTCCGACAAGCTGCTGGCGGAGGCCCGCTCCGAATCCGAGCGGCTCCTGGGCGAGGCCCGCCAGGAAGCCGATCGGCTGCGCACCGCCGCCGAGGACGCCGCCACCCGGGCCACCGCCGCCGCCGAGGACGCCGCCGCCCGGCTGATGTCGGGCGTGCGTACGGAGGCGGGGGAGATACTCGACAAGGCCCGCATGGAGGCGGAGGCGGTGCGGGCCAGCGCCGAGAAGGACCGCCAGCTGACCATCGAGGGGGCCACCAGCACCCGGGACCGGATCCTCGAGGATCTGTCCCGGCGCCGGCGCATCGCCGTCGTGCAGATCGAGCAGCTGCGGGCCGGTCGGGAGCGGCTGATCGAGAGCTACGCGGTCGTCCGGCGCACCCTGGAGGAGGCCTCCACCGAGTTGAGCCGGGCCGATGCCGAGGCCCGGGCCGCCGCCGACGAGGTGGGCCGCCGCCTGCAGGACGACCCCGCCCTGCCCTGGTCGGACGAACCCGAGCCGGTCCCGGTGCTGCTGGCGGAGCCGGCCGCCCCCGCCGAGCCGGTGGCCGAGGAGCCCGAGGCGGTGGCCGAGGAGCCCGAGCCGGAGCCCGAGCCGGAGCCCGAGGCGGTCGCCGAAGAGCCCGAGGCGGTAGCCGAGTATGCCGAGCCGGAGCCGGAGCCGGAGCCGGTGGCCGAGGATGCCGAGCCGGAGCCCGAGCCGGAGCCGGAGCCGGAGCCCGAGCCGGTGGCCGAGGAAGCCGAGCCCGAGCCGGTGGCCGAGGAAGCCGAGCCCGAGGCGGTGACC
>JAKAXG010000222.1 GCA_021827225.1 Actinomycetes bacterium
GACGAGCCGGCCGGGCCCACGCCCAGCCAGACGGTCGGCCCCTACTACGAGATCGGCATGTCGTGGATGGGGCCCGAGGGCGCCCAGCTGGTGGCACCCGGCACGCCCGGGGCGGTGACCCTGACCGGGCGGGTGATCGACGGGGCCGGCCAGCCGGTGCCCGACGCGGTGGTGGAGATCTGGCAGGCCGACGCCGAGGGCAGCCTGGGAAAAAGGGCGGGCTTCACCGGCTGGGGCCGCAGCCTGGTCGACGAGTCGGGTGGCTACCGGTTCGTCACCGTGCGCCCCGGACCGCTCAACGGGGCCGGCGCCCCCTACATCGCCGCCAACGTGTTCGCCCGGGGCACCCTCCAGCGCCTGGTCACCCGCATCTACCTGCCCGGCCACCCGGCGAACGACGCCGACCCGCTCCTGTCCTCGCTGGAGCCGGACCGGCGGGCCACCCTCGTCGCCGAGGACCGGGACGGCGAGCTGCACCACGACATCCGGCTGCAGGGCGACGGGGAGACCGTGTTCCTTGTCTGGTGAAGCGAACGACCGACGGCCGCTGACATGATCCCGGCCTACCGCATCGACGGCCCGGCCGGCGCACCGGTCCTCGCTTTTTCCAACTCCTTGGGAACGAGCGCCGACATGTGGGCGCCGCAGATCCCCGAGCTGACGGCCCGGTTCCGGGTGCTGCGCTACGAGCACCGGGGCCACGGGGGGACGACCGCCCCGGCCCCCGGGCCGTACACCATCGCCGATCTGGGCGCCGACCTGGTGGACCTGCTCGACCATCTGGGGGTGGAGCGGGCGTCGTTGTGCGGGCTGTCGCTCGGCGGCATGGTCGCCCTGTGGGTGGCGGCGCACCGCCCGGAGCGGGTGGACCGGCTGGTCCTGGCCTGCACGGCCGCCGAGCTGGGGCCGCCCGAGGGATGGGCCCAGCGGGCGGCCGCCGTCCGGGAGGCCGGCTCGGTGTCGGTCCTGCTGGCGGGGCTGCTCGGCCGATGGTTCACCCCCGGCTTCGTCGACGCCCGCCCGGACGTCGCCCAGCTGATGGCCGCCATGCTCGGCGGCGCCGACGCCGAGGGCTACGCCGGATGCTGCGAGGCCATCGCCGCCATGGACCAGCGGCCCGACCTGAAGGCGGTGCGGGCCCCCACCCTGGTGATCAGCGGCGCCGCCGACCCGGTCACCCCACCGGAGCGGGGGTTGGAGCTTCAGGCCGGGATCCCCGGCGCCTCCCTGACCGTCCTGGCCGGGGCGTCACACCTGGCCAACCTGGAGCAGCCCGGAGCGTTCACCGCCGCCGTCGCCGACCATCTGAGCGGCCGGCCCGCCGAGCGGGGTGAGGCCATGCGCCGCCGGGTCCTCGGCGACGCCCACGTGGACCGCTCGGCGAACAACCTCACGGCCCTGGCCGCGCCGTTCACCGACTTCATCACCAGGACCGCCTGGGGCGACATCTGGACCCGGCCCACCCTCGACCTGCGGACCCGCAGTTGCATCACCGTCGCTGTGCTCGCCGGACTGGGCCGCCTCGAGGAGCTGGAGCTGCACGTCGCCGGCGCCCGCCGCAACGGGCTCAGCGACGAGGAGATCGTCGAGGTCATCCTCCACACCGCCGTCTACGCCGGGGTGCCGGCCGCCAACTCCGCCCTCGGCGTCGCCCGCAGGGTCCTCGAAGCCGGTGACTGAGCCGGACACCCGCCGTCCCGACCACGTGCGGTCCTTCGAGCGCGGGCTGGCCGTGATCCGGGCTTTCGCCGGGCGGCCGGAGCTGACCCTCTCCGAGGTGGCCCAGTCGACCGGGCTCACCCGGGCGGCGGCCCGCCGGTTCCTGCTCACCCTGGTGGACCTCGGCTACGTCCGCACCGACGGGCGGGCCTTCGCCCTGCGGCCCCGGATCCTGGAGCTGGGCTACGCCTACCTGTCGGCGCTCGGGCTGGACGACGTGGCCGCCCCCCACATGGAGCAGCTGGTGGCCTCCATCCGGGAGTCGTCGTCGATCAGCGTCCTCGACGGTGACGACATCGTCTACGTGGTGCGCGTCCCCACCTCCCGGATCATGGCCGTGACGATCGCCGTGGGCACCCGTTTTCCCGCCTACCCGACGTCGATGGGCCGGGTGCTGCTCGCCGCCCTGCCCCCGGCGCAGCGGTCGGCCTACCTGGACCGGGTGGAGCTGAAGCCCCTGACCGGGCGCACCGTCACCGACCGGGCCGCCCTGGCCGCCATCCTGGAGGACGTCGCCGCCCGAGGCTACGCCCTGGTCGACCAGGAGCTCGAGGACGGCCTGCGATCGGTGGCCGTGCCCGTCGTCGACCGGCACGGCCGCGTCGTCGCCGCCCTCAACGCCTCGGTGCACGCCAGCCGGGCGACCCTCGACGACCTCCGCCGGCGGATCCTTCCCCAGGTGCAGGCCACGGCGGAGCGCATCAACCACGACATGGGCGCGGTCCGCGCCGCCGCCCCCGGCCGGTAGGGAGGACCGCAGATGCAGCGCACCCAGGTGGCGATCATCGGGGCCGGGCCGGCCGGGCTGGTCCTGGCCGCCCGGCTGGCCGCCGTCGGCATCGAGTCGGTGGTGTTCGAGTCGCGGTCGCGTTCGTACGTGGAGGCCCGGGTACGCGCCGGCGTGCTCGAGGCGCCGACCGTGTCCCTGCTGGCCGAGCTGGGGGTGGACGGGCGCCTCCGCCGCCAGGGGCTGGCCCACGACGGCATCTACCTGCAGTGGCGGGGCCAGCGCCACCACATCGACTTCAAGGAGCTGGCCGGCCAGCAGGTCACCGTCTACGGCCAGCAGGAGCTGGTCTGCGACCTCATCGCCGCCCGTCTGGAGGAAGGACGGCCGCTGCACTTCGAGGCCGAGGTGGTGGGCGCCGACCGGGCCCTCGAGCGGCTCCCCGACCGCCCCGACGGCGGGGTCACCCTGCGTTGGAGGGACGCCGCCGGGGCCGGCGGGGAGCTGGCCTGCGACGTGGTGGCCGGCTGCGACGGCTTCCACGGCGTGTCCCGCACCCTGATCCCGAGCGGCGCCCTGCAGGTCTGGGACCGCAGCTACCCCTACGCCTGGCTGGGCATCCTCGCCGACGTGGCCCCCTCCACCGACGAGCTCATCTACTCCTTCCACGACCGGGGCTTCGCCATGCACTCCATGCGCTCACCGACGGTGAGCCGCCTGTACCTGCAGGTCCCCCCGGACGAGGACCTCGAGGCGTGGCCCGACGAGCGCATCTGGGAGGAGCTGCAGATCCGCCTGGGCCTGCCCGGCTGGACCCTCACCGAGGGGCCCGTCCGGGAGAAGGGCATCACCCCGATGCGCAGCTTCGTGGCCGCCCCTCTGCGCCACGGCCGGCTGCTGCTGGCCGGCGACGCCGCCCACATCGTCCCGCCCACCGGCGCCAAGGGACTGAACCTGGCCATCGCCGACGTCAAGGTCCTGAGCGACGCTCTCGCCGAGTGGTACGCCACCGGGTCGACGGCCGGCCTGGACGCCTACGACGACCGCTGCCTGGCCCGGGTGTGGCGGGTCCAGGACTTCAGCACCTGGATGACCGCCCTCCTCCACGTCGACCCCGGCGGCGATCCCTTCGACCGTCGCCTGCAGCGATCCCGCCAGGACGAGGTGGCCCGCAGCCGGGCGCTGGCCACCAACCTGGCCGAGAACTACGTGGGCCTACCACTGGGCTGAAGCCCGGCCCCGACGACGAAGGAGTCTTTCGTGTCGTTCCTGTATGCCGCCGTCAGAACGCCGTTCGGCAGGTACAACGGCGGTCTGTCCAACATCCGCACCGACGACCTCGCCTGCTCGGTGATGGAGGCCCAGCTGGCCCGGCTGCCCGGGCTCGACCCGGCCCGCATCGACGAGGTGGTGTGGGGAAACGCCAACGGGGCGGGGGAGGACAACCGCAACGTGGGGCGGATGGCCGCCCTCCTCGCCGGCATCCCGGTGTCGGTCCCGGCCACCACCGTCAACCGCCTGTGCGGGTCGTCGCTGGACGCCGCCATCATCGGGTCCCGGGCCATCGACACCGGGGAGGCGGACGTGATCCTGGCCGGCGGGGTGGAGTCGATGACCAGATCGCCGTGGGTGATCCCCAAGCCGTCGAAGGGCTACCCGGCCGGCGACGTCACCGCCGTGTCCACCACCCTCGGCTGGCGCCTGGTCAACCCCCGCATGCCCGACCGGTGGACCGTCTCGCTGGGCGAGGCCAACGAGCTGCTGCAACACAAGTTCGGCATCGACCGGGGCCGCCAGGACGCCTTCGCGGCGCGCTCGCACGCCCTCGCCCACCGGGCCTGGGAGGACGGCTTCTACGACGACCTGGTGGCACCGGTGGCCGGCGCCGCCCTGGCCCGGGACGAGGCGATACGCCCGGACACGAGCGTGGAGCGGCTCGCCTCGTTGAAGCCGTCCTTCCGCCCGGACGGCACCATCACCGCCGGCAACGCCTCCCCGCTCAGCGACGGCGCCGCGGCTGTCGTGCTCGGCTCCGAGGCCGCCGCCGGGCTGCTCGGATGCGAGCCGCTGGCCCGCATCGCCGGGCGGGCGTCGGTGGCGGTGGAACCGCAGATGTTCGGCTACGCCCCGGTGGAAGCCGCCGAGCGGGCCCTGGCCCGGGCGGGGGTAGGCTGGCCGGACGTGGGCGCCGTCGAGCTCAACGAGGCGTTCGCCGTGCAGTCCCTGGCCTGCATCGACTCGTGGCCGGTCGACCCGGAGATCGTGAACTGCGCCGGCGGTGCCATAGCCATCGGCCACCCCCTCGGGGCGTCCGGGGCGCGGATACTCGCCACCCTGGCCAAGGTGCTCAGAACCCGCCAGCAGCGATGGGGCGTGGCCGCCATCTGCATCGGGGTGGGGCAGGGTCTGGCCGTGGTGCTCGAGAACACCGCCACCAACTGATGGCCCGCACCCTGATCCTGGACTCGCCCGACGAGGCGGTGGCCGGCATCGAGGACGGCTCGACCGTCCTGGTCGGCGGTTTCGGTCTGGCCGGCATGCCCTTCGACCTGATCGACGCGCTCCTCCGCCAGGGGGCGTCGGGGCTCACGGTCGTGTCGAACAACGCCGGTAACGGGGAGGTCGGCCTGGCCGCGTTGTTGAAGGCCGGCCGGGTGAGGAAGGTGATCTGCTCGTTCCCCCGCCAGACGGACTCCTACGTCTTCGACGGCCTGTACCGGTCCGGGGAGGTGGAGCTCGAGTTGGTGCCGCAGGGCACGCTGGCCGAGCGGATGCGGGCCGCCGGCGCCGGCATAGGCGGCTTCTTCTGCCCGACATCGGTCGGCACCCCCCTCGCCGAAGGCAAGGAGACCCGGGTGATCGACGGGCGCGAGTACGTCCTCGAGTACCCGATCAGGGCGGACTACGCCCTGATCTCGGCGTACCGGGCCGACACCGCCGGGAACCTGGTGTACCGCAAGACGGCCAGGAACTTCGGGCCGGTCATGGCGACCGCCGCGGCGGTGACCATCGCCCAGGTCGCCGAGGTCGTGCCCGCCGGCTCCATCGACCCCGAGACGGTCGTGACCCCGGGCATCTTCGTCCACCGGGTGACCGCGGTGGGGGACCGCCACCGCACCGCCGGGGGCGCAAGCTGATGGGGCGGGAGCGACTGTCCATGGAGGAGCTGGCGGCGCTGGTCGCCCGGGACATCCCCGACGGGGCCTACGTCAACCTCGGCATAGGCCACCCCACCAGGATCGCCGACTACCTGCCGGCCGACTCCGGCGTGGTGCTGCACACCGAGAACGGGATGCTGGGCATGGGGCCGGCGGCCACCGGCGACGCGATCGACCCCGACCTCACCAACGCCGGGAAGATGCCCGTCACCGAGCTGCCCGGCGCGTCGTATTTCCACCACGCCGACAGCTTCGCCATGATGCGCGGCGGGCATCTCGACGTCTGCGTCCTCGGTGCCTACCAGGTGTCGGCCGACGGCGACCTGGCCAACTGGCACACCGGCGAGCCCGACGCCATACCGGCGGTCGGAGGCGCCATGGACCTGGCCATCGGCGCCCGGTCGGTGTACGTGATGATGACCCTGTTCACCAGGGAGGGCACCCCCAAGCTGGTTCCCCGCTGCACCTACCCGCTCACCGGCCGGCGCTGCGTCACCACCGTATACACCGACTGCGCGGTGTTCGACATCCGCCCCGGCGGGGTGGGTGTCAGGGCCACCTACGGCATGAGCCTGGACGAGCTCGCCGCCCGGCTGGAGGTGCCGCTCCTCGCGGGCTGCTAGCGCCGGCCCGCCTGGTGCACGGTCGCGTCGGTCATCTCTTCGCCGGGCGCGTCCGGTCCGGCCGGCTGCTCGCCGGGTCCGGCACCCCCTCCCGCGGCCCGCTCGGTCGCGCCGCGGAACACGAACCGGTGCATGAGCAGGTAGCTGGTCGCCGAGGCGGTGCCCATGGCCGCCACCTTTGACAGGTTGGACGCCACCTGCACGGGCAGGCCCAGCAGCGGCCGCAGGATCAGTGACAGCACGAAGATGGTGAGGTCGTTGACCCCCAGGTTGATGCCCCCCTGCAGGCCGAACAGGCCCCGCTGGCGCCAGCGCCGGCCGCCGCTGGGGGCCGCCCGGTCGGCGAAGGTCCACCGGCTGTTCCACAGGTAGCTGTTGGTGAGAGCCAGCAGCACGGCGATGGTGTTGTAGACGACCAGCAGTCCCGGCGAGCGGGTCGGGTTGATGGCCACCAGCGCGTTGAAGGCGCCCAGGTCGATCACCGCGTTGGACGCCCCGACGGCGGCGAACCGGCCGACCCGGCGGCGCCGCGACGGCCGGCCGGCCCGCTCGTGCAGGGCGACGGCGTCGCGGTAGCGCTCCACCAGCCCCCGGGTGACCGTCGGCCAGTCCCCGCCGGCCGCCGGGCTGTCACTGCCGGCCGGCCAGTCCCCGCCGGCCGCCGGGCTGTCACTGCCGGCCGGCCAGTCCCCGCCGGCCGGCCAGTCGCCGGTCGCCGGGCAGTCCTCGGGGCCTGGGGGCAGGGCCCGGGCCCGGTGCACGGCGTGGCGCCAGGCGCCACCGTCGGCCCCGGGCGGTAG
>JAKAXG010000223.1 GCA_021827225.1 Actinomycetes bacterium
CCGATCTGACGAGACCGCCCAGGTCAACGCCGACGCCTCCACCTGGTCGCCCCAGGTGTGGAACCGGGTCATGAAGACGGCGGTCGGCCGCCTGGTCCGCTGGTACATGCTGCACATCGCCGGGCAGGTGGCCAACCTGGGGGGCAGCGTCTCGTGGCTGGGCCGGGCCCAGTACGAGTACACGGCCGGGCTGGAAGCGGAGCTGCAGCGGCTGCGGGTCGAGCTGGAGCAGTTGAAGGGCCGGGTCGAGGGGATGGAGAGCCAGCCCTAAGCGGTGCAGGCCAGCACGGCGTGACGGGGCAGGCCGTGCAGGAACGACTGCAGCGAGGCGAGGGGCATGGCCAGGCCCTGGGAGCGGGAGGCGTCGAAGGCGAACACCACGCCCACCACCCGGCCGGACGGGTCCAGCAGGGGGCTGCCCGAGTTGCCCGGCTTCACGGTGTCGCTGACCTCCAGCACCGGGCCCGATACCCCGAGCCCGGTGGCGCCGGTCACCCCGATCACCTGCCCGGAGGTGACGGTCAGCTGGTTGCCGTCGGGGTAGCCGGCGACGTACACCCGCGAGCCTACGGCGGGGGACGCCGCGCCGGCGGGCGGGGCGACGGTGCCGGCCGGCGGCCGGGCGGTGAGGCCGGCCAGGTCGTAGGGCCCGCTGTGGCCGGCCACCGACGCATTGAAGTCGGTGCCCGACCAGGTGGAGAGTTGCAGCGTCGTGGCCCCGGCCGCCACGTGGCGGTTGGTCACAACGGTCCCGGCGAAGGCGAACGCGGTGCCGGTGGACAGGCAGGCCGGGTTGCGCACCCGGAAGACGAACCGGCGGGCCTCCGCCAGCAGGGCGGTCGCGGTGCCGGCGTCGGTCAACCCGGCGGGGGCGGCGGTCACGGTCGAGGTGGGCTGCGCCGAGGGGGCGCCGGGGGCGCACGACGCGGCCATCAGGCACAACCCGACGGCGATGGCCGGGCGCCTCACGGGGCGTTCTGGATGGCCGTCTGCAACTGCTGGTTGGCTGACTCGGCCTGGTTGCAGGTCGCGTCGACCTGGGCCCCTTCCGCTTCCAGGGCGTTGAGCCGGCCGACGTTGCCGGACCCGGCGGCGGCGGTCAGGTCCGCGTCGAGCTGGTTGGTGGCGGTGAGGCACTGCTGCAGGTCGTCGGCCACGGTGCCGGCGGCCGAGAGCAGCTGCTGCAGAACCGTCGCCTGGTCGACGGCCTTCTCCTTCTGGGTGGCCACGCTCGATAGCTGGCCCTGCAGGGCGGCGACTTGGGAGTTGAGCGAGCCGATCCGGGAGTTGGCGGCCTGCACCTGGCGGATCATCTGCTCCGCCCGGGTCATCTGGGCGGCGTCCAGGCGGCGCCAGTTGCGGGCCGTCCGGTCGTTGTGCCAGGCCAGGTAGCCGAGGCCGCCGCCGGCCGCGACCAGCACCGTGACCACAGCCACAACCAGCCACCGCCGGCCCCGCGGCCGAGGAGGCGGTCCGAGCGGCGCCGGGGTCCAGGTCAGCGGGACGAAGGTCTGCGGACCGGGACGGTCGGCCCATCCCCCGTCGGTGAGGCGGTCCTCTGGCACCGGCCCAGAGTGTACGGGGCGCGATCATCCCTGTATGCCCCGAACCGTCCTGGTGGTCTCCCCCCATCCCGACGACGAGATCTTGGGATGCGGCGCCACCCTGCTCATGCTGCGCGACGCCGGCTGGCGGGTCGTGAACCTGGCCTGCTCCCTCGGCCGGGAAGCGGTGCGGGCCCGCCGGCGGGCGGAGCTCGAGGCGGCGCTGCGGGTGGTGCGCTTCGATGGGCTGGTCGCCGACCCGGCCGGCCCGCTGGTGGAGGCGGTGGTGTCGGCCGCGGTCGGGGTGGGCGCCGAGCTGGTCGTCTCGCCCCACCCCGCCGACGGCCACCCGGCGCACGAGGCCGCCGGGCGGGCGGTGTCGGCCGCCGGGGCGGACCTGCCGGGCTGCGTGTGGTGGGCGTGGGGCCTGTGGGCCGACCTGCGCGCCCCGAACCTGTACGTGCCGTGGGGGCGGGACCGCCTGGAGGAACTGCTGGCCGCGCTGGCCTGCCATGCCGGCGAGCTGGCCCGCAACCACTACGACGACCTGCTGCCGGCCCGGGGCCGGGTGGCGGCCATCCTGGGATCGGAGCGGGTGTTCGGCTACGGCGCCCCGACCGCCTCCGCCCTGCCCTACGCCGACCTTCTGACCGAGTCCCGCTTCGAGAACGGGGCGTGGCGGCCCGGCCCGGCCCGCCTGGCCGACCCGGGCCGCTGGTCCCCCGACCGGGGCGGGGCGTAACGTCAGCGCCCATGGCCGATTTCCCGCTGCCCTACGTATCGCACGACCTGACCGGCCAGGTGGCCCTGGTGACGGGGGCCAGCTCCGGGCTGGGCCGCCGGTTCGCCTCCACCCTGGCCGCCGCCGGCGCCGCCGTGGCGGTCGCCGCCAGGCGCACCGACCGGCTGGAGGAGCTGGTGGCGGAGATCACCGGCCGGGGCGGGCGGGCGGTGCCGGTGGCCCTCGACGTCACCGACGCCGGGTCGATCACCGCCGCGGTCGAGGCCGCCGAGCAGCAGCTGGGCCTGGTGACGGTGCTGGTCAACAACGCCGGCATCCCCGACGCCCAGTACGCCACCCGCATGCCGCTGGAGCTGGTGGACCGGGTGCTCGACACCAACGTCCGGGGCCCGTGGCTGCTGGCCTGCGAGGTGGCCCGCCGGCTGATCGCCGCCGGCTCCGCCGGGCGGATCGTGAACATCTCGTCGATAGGCGCGTTCAGCTACAGCGGAGGCGCCGCCGCCCTGTATTCGGTTACCAAGGCCGCCGTCAACCGGATGACCGAGGCCCTGGCCGTCGAGTGGGCCCGGTTCAACATCAACGTGAACGGCATCGCGCCCGGAGCTTTTTCCTCGGAGATGATGGACGGCATGATCTCCCGCCTGGGTGACGTGACCGCCCACACCCCCCGCAAGCGCCTCGGCCAGCCGGCCCAGCTGGACAGCACCCTGCTGTACCTGGTGTCGCCGGCGTCGGAGTTCGTGACCGGCACCGTGGTCAAGGTCGACGACGGGCAGGGGTCCCGCTGATGGCCGTCGACGCCGACGTCGCCGAGGAGCTGGTATCGACCATCCGCACCTGGGTCCGGCGGGAGGTGATCCCGGGCGCCTCGGCCCTGGAGCACGCCGACACCTACCCGGCGGAATGGGTGGACCAGATGCGCCGGTTCGGCCTGTTCGGCTCCCGGGTCCCGGAGGAGTACGGCGGGCTGGGGCTCGACACGCTCACCTACGCCCGGCTGATGGAGGAGCTGTCCTACGGGTGGATGTCGCTGGCCGGGGTGCTGAACACCCACACCATCACCGCCATGCTCATCCACCGGCACGGCTCCGACGACATGAAGGCCCGGCTGCTGCCGGCGATGGCTTCGGGAGAAAAAAGGGGGGCCTTCTCGCTGTCGGAGCCCGACGCCGGGTCCGACACCGCGTCGCTGCGCTGCCGGGCCGAACCCGACGGCGACGAGTACGTCCTCAACGGCACCAAGATGTGGGTGACCAACGGGGAGCGGGCATCGGTGCTGTCAGTGGCGGCCCGCACGCCCGAAGGGGTGACCTGCTTCATCGTGGAGAAGGAGCCCGGTCCCCGTTCGGGGGGTATCTCCACCTCCAGGAGGATCGACAAGCTCGGCTACAAGGGGCTCGAGACGGTCGAGATGACCTACGACGGGCACCGGGTGGCGAAGAGCGCGGTGCTCGGCGGCGACGCCGGGCTGGGCCGGGGCCTGCACTACATGCTGGGCGGCCTGGAGCTGGGCCGGATCAACATCGCGGCCCGGGCGCTCGGCGTGGCCCGGGCCGCCTACGACGCCGCCATGCGCTACGCCCACGAGCGGGAGACCTTCGGGGTGCCCATCGCCCGCCACCAGGCCATCGCCTTCAAGCTGGCCGACATGGCCACGAAGATCGAGGCGTCCCGGCTGCTGGTGGAGAGCGCGGCGGCCAGGTTCGAGCGGGGGGAGCGGGCCGACGTGGAGGCCGGGATGGCCAAGCTGTTCTGCTCCGAGACCGCGTTCGAGGTGGCGACCGAGGCCATGCGCATCCACGGCGGGTACGGCTACACCCGGGAGTTCCCGGTGGAGCGCTACTTCCGCGACGCCCCGCTCATGATCATCGGCGAGGGCACCAACGAGATCCAGCGGATCGTCATCGCCCGGGGCCTCATGAAGCGGTGGTCCGAGGGGAACGCCTCGAGCTGAGCTCGACCAGCAGGTCGCTCTGGGCGCCCACCTCCGGGCCGGCCATGGGCCGGGCCGCGGCGACCGTGGCCAGGGCCTCCTCGAGGGAGCGGCCGGCGTGGATCAGCACCGCCGCGGCCACCGTCCCGGCCCGGCCGATGCCCGCCCCGCAGTGCATCAGCAGCGTCTCGCCGGCCGCCAGCCGGCGGTCTATCCGCCCGGCCAGCGCACCCGCCTCCCCGGCGGCGGGGGCGTGCAGGTCCGGGATCGGGTACCACAGCGCCCGGCGGTCCCGGCGCAGCCACTCCACGTAGCGGGGGTAGCGGTCGTCCAGCTCGAACGCCTCGCACAGGCACACCACGCCGGCGGCGCCCACCTCGGCCATCGCGGCCTCCGGGTCCGGCCCGACGAAACGCTTCCCGGCCAGCCACAGAGCCCCCGGCCGTTCCGGCAGCGGGACCCGGTCCACCCCGCCGTGGCGGGACCGCCCCGACGGCCACTCGTGCGACATTCCGCCAAGATAGGCGCCGTGGATGCCGTGATCTTCGACTGGGGCGGGACGCTCTCGGTGTGGGCCGATGTCGACATCGAGGACATGTGGCGCCTGGCGGCCCGCCACATCGCCCCCGACCGGGAGGAGGAGCTGACCGCGGTGCTGGTCGAGGTGGAGGCCCGGTCGTGGGAGCGGACCCGCACCGACCGGCGCTCCACCCGGCTGTCGGAGCTCCTGGCGGAAGCCTCCGCCGCCCTCGGGGTGGACGTGGCCGGGGCCATCCTGGAGGAGGCCGAGGGCCACCACCTGGACTCGTGGACCCCGCACATCCGCCACCAGCCCGACGCGGCGGCGGTGCTGCAGGAGCTGCGGGCCCGCGGCCTGCGTATCGGGCTGCTGTCCAACACCCACTGGCCCCGCCACTTCCACGAGCACTTTCTCGAGCGCGACGGCCTGGACCGCCTGATCGACGCTCGCTTCTACACCAGTGAGATGGACCACGTGAAGCCGGACCGGCGGGCCTTCGCCCCGGTGGTCGAAGCCCTCGAAGTCGGTGACCCGGGGCGGGCGGTGTTCGTCGGCGACCGCCTCCACGACGACGTGTGGGGGGCCCGCTCGGCCGGGCTCAGGGGGGTGTGGGTGCGCAACGACCGGACGCCGCCGTTCGAGGTGAGCCCGGACGGGGTCATCGACTCGCTGTCCGAGCTCCCGGACCTGATCGCGAAGCTGACGTCGATGTCATAATCCGCTACCGTTGCCGGCATGCACGACGTGATGCGGGGGGTGCGGGTGCTGGAGTTGTCGGCGTGGACCTTCGGGCCGGCCGCCGGGGCGGTGCTGGGAGACCGGGGGGCGGATGTGGTGAAGGTCGAGCACCCCCACGGCGGTGACCTGTGAGCGGGGCCGACGCCGGCATGGACCGGGAGGCCATGGCCGAGGGGGCCAGGGCCATGGCCAACGACCCCCAGCCCGTCTACCGGATCATGCGCGAGATGATGGCGCCGGTCGAGATCGTCGACTCGCCGAGCGGCCCCATGGGGCTGATCACCCACCGCCGCGACATCGAGGAGGCGTTCCGCCACCCGGAGATCTTCGCCTCCACCGAGGCGGTCAACCTGCAGAACGTCCGCCCCCTCATCCCGCTCGGCATCGATCCCCCCGACCACAGGAAGTACCGCCGGATCCTGGATCCGTTGTTCGCGCCCCGGGCCATGGCCCGCCTGGAGCAGCCGGTGGCGGAGCTGGCCAACCACCTGATGGACGGGTTCGAGGGGGAGCGGGAGATCGACTTCGCGGCGTCTTTCTCCGTGCCGCTCCCGTCGCAGGTGTTCCTGACCCTGCTCGGCCTGCCCCTCGAGGAGCTGCCCACCTTCCTGGCCATGAAGGACGGGATCATCCGCCCGGAGCGGGTGGTGGGCACCCTGTCCCAGCACCCCGACGCCGTCGCCCACCAGAAGAGGACGGCCATGTCGATCTACGAGTACTTCGAGAAGGTGCTCGACGAGCGGGCCGCCGAGCCCCGCGACGACCTGCTCAGCGGCTTCCTCCGCACCGAGATCGACGGGGACAGGCTGACCAGGGAGGAGATCCTCGACATCAGCTTCCTGTTCCTGATCGCCGGCCTGGACACCGTCACCGCCTCCCTCGACTGCATCTTCGCCTTCCTGGCCCGCCACCCCGATCACCGCCGCCGGATCGTGGAGAACCCGGCGGTCATCCCGGCGGCGGTGGAGGAACTGCTGCGCTACGAGACCCCGGTGATCGGCGTGCCCCGCATGACCATCCGCGACACCGAGCTGGCCGGCTGCCCGGTGAAGGCCGGCCAGCTGGTGACCCTGCTCCTCGGCTCGGCCAACACCGACGACGTCGAGTTCGGCGACGGCGACACCGTCCGCTTCGACCGCGAACCGAACCGTCACCTGGCCTTCGGCGGCGGCATCCACCGGTGCCTGGGCTCCCACCTGGCCCGCCAGGAGCTGCGGGTGGCGCTGCGCGAATGGCACAAACGCCACCCGGACTACTCGATCAGGCCGGGGGAGGAGCTGTCCTACACCACCGGGATCCGGTCCATCGACCGGTTCCCGATGGTGCTGGGCTCCGGCTGACCGCTTCGGACGCTTCCCCGCTCCGTGGATTGCTCGTTGCGTCACCGGACACCGGGCGTTAACTTTCCCGAAGCTCGAGAAGGGGGCAGGGGCGGGGCGGTATGGACGAATCCGAAGGACAGGACCCTCCGGGCGGGGGTCCGGGTGGGCTGCCACCACTGCTGCTGTACTCGCTGGCCGGATTCGCCCGGACGCTGTCGCGG
>JAKAXG010000224.1 GCA_021827225.1 Actinomycetes bacterium
CTGGGCCTGGTCATGGGCACCTGCGTGTACCACATCGCCCACCGGGGCCTGGCCCAGACCCTCGGCTCGGTCGGCCAGAACGTGGAGCTGCCCAACTTCACCCAGGCTCTCTACGAGGCCCGGGAGTTGGCCATGACCCGGATGCAGGACGAGGCGCAGCGCCTCGACGCTTCGGGCATCGTCGGGGTGCGCCTGGAGGAGAAGAGCCACCAGTGGGGCAGCCACACCATCGAGTTCCTGTCCCTCGGCACCGCCGTCGACCGCACCGACGGGGACTTCACCCTGCCCAAACCGCAGACCATCATCTCGCTGGACCACTAGGCGGGCGCCGGTGAGCGATCTGCCCCCCGAAGCGGCCGGCCGGCTGACCAGCTCGGCCTTCTCCTCCGGTCTCAGCGTCAACGACTTCGCCGCCTGCCTGCACATGGGCATGAGGCCGGTCGCCCTGGTGCAGGGGTTCTGCGTGATGCGCTGGTCGTGGTACGGGCCGGGGTCCATGTACAACATGTCCGGCTACGGGGCGCGCAGCCAGTGGGGGTCCATGCTCAGCAGCTACCGCTGCCCGCACGGCTACTACAGCGCCGAGCACCGCACCTGGGGGGAGAACTTCGAGCAGCGCTGGGTGCGCGACGCCTGGATGGCCGGCTTCACCACCGCCTACAACCGGATGCTGGAGGAGGCCCGGCAGGCCGGCGCCCACGGCGTCATCGGGGTGGTGGACACCAACAGCTCGCTCATCGACCGCTCCGTCCGGGAGTACCACGTGTACGGCACCGCCGTGGTCGTCGACGGCGCCCCGAGCGGCCCGCTGTGGTCCTCGTACCTGGCCGGGCAGCGGCTGGCCAAGCTCATCGAGGCCGGGTTCATGCCCGTGTCGATCGTGGCGTCCATGGCCTCGGTGCGGATGTGGGCGGTGTGCCAGACCGAGTACCTGATGCGGGGACAGGGGCAGGGTTACGGCTACGCCCGGTACCCCGGCCAGATCGACCAGCTGGCCGACGCCCAGATGCAGGCCCGCCGGCTGGCCCGGGACCACGCCCGGTCGGCCCTCGGCCAGGACACCCTGCACGGCGCCCGCCTCGACGTGGGCAGGTGGGAGATCGCCGAAGGGGACATGGAGGTGGACTGCATCCTGCGCGGCACCCGGGTGCGCCGCTTCCGGGAGGCCGACCCCCTCCCGCCACCCCGCCTGACCGTGAGGCTCACATGACCGGGAGGCTCGCATGACCGGTCCCGACCCCGAGGGCCGGGCCGACGAGATCCGCGAGGCGGTCCGCCGGCTGGTCTCCGAGCGTCAGAGCGCCGTCCGCCCCCGCGACCCGGCCCGCCACCGCGGTCCGGTCACGTCGGATCTCACCATCGACGAGGCCCTGATCCTGCACTCCATCGAGTGGGAGCCGATCGAGCTGGTGTGCGGGGTGGGCACCTATTCGGTGCCGCAGGGCTTCTGGAACTGGGGAAACGGCGAGATCGTCGCCGCGTCGGAGGCCCACCGCCAGGCGGTCGGCGCCGCCGTGCGGGCCCTGCAGGGCGAGTGCCTGCAGGTGGGCGGCCACGGCGTGGTCGGGGTGCACATCGACATCGAGGTGGAGCGGCACCTGATCAACGCCGTGCTGGTCGGCACCGCCGTCGCCCCCACCGGGTCCGGCCGCGCCGCCGGCCAGCCGTGGACCTCGGACCTGTCCTGTCGGGACTTCGCCCTGCTGCACACCCACGGCTGGGACCCGGTGGGGCTGGCCTTCGGGGCGTCGTTCGTGTACGCCCCCCGGCGCAGCGCCGGCACCGCCGTGCGCCAGAAGACACAGAACGTGGAGCTGGTCAACTACACCCAGGCCCTCTACGCCGCCCGGGAGGCGGCCATGGCCCGCATGCAGGGATGGGTCCAGCACCTGGGCGGCACCGGGGTGGTGGGCGTACAGGTCTCGGAGGGCCCCATGCCCTTCGCCTCCCATGCCGTCCGCTTCGCGGCGTGGGGCAGCGCCCTGCGCCGGTCCGACCGCCCGGTGGACCCCACCCGGCCCCAGGTGGTGGTGTCGCTCGACGACGAGATGCGCCAGTTCCAGGCCGAGTCCCTGCGGAGTGCCGGGGATCTCAGAACAGGTGGCTGAGCCGCCAGCCCACCCCGGGGGAGGGAACGGCCCAGGTGCCGGTACGGGCCTGGCCGTGGTCCAGCGGGGCGGCGGCCCGGACGGTGGCCCACATCCGGCCGGCCGGCCGCTCCACCGAGACGTAGAGCCGCACGGTGGCCCCCGGCCGGGTGACCAGCCGGATCGGCGCCCGGGTGGTCAGGGTGGCGGTGTGGCCCACCCGGCTGGCGGTGACGACCGGGGTGCCGGCCGGTAGGACGGTGCGGGTCTGCACCTGGGCGTAGTAGCTGTCGGCCAGGGCCTTGGCCGCGTCGAGGGCCCCGCCGACCACGCCGCCGCCGTGCTGCTCGAGGACCGCCCCGAGCACCTTGATCGTCCGGCCGCCGACCGGGCGCGACACCGAGAACAGCAGGGCCTGCCCGGCCTGGATGGTGGACCCGGTCTTGATGCCGGTGAAACCGTCGGTGCCCACCAGGGTGTTGTAGTTCTTCAGCTTGCCGAGACCGGGGACCGTCGCCGACGGCTGGGCGACGATCGAGGCGAAGGTGGGGTCGGCCAGAGCGGCCCGGGCCAGGGTGAGCAGGTCGGTGGCGTTGCAGACGGTCGCCGGGTTGAGCCCGCTGGCGTCGGCGAAGTGGGCGCTGGTCATTCCCAGGCGGGCGGCGGTGGCGTTCATCTTGGTGACGAAGGCGGCGACGCTGCCGGCGTCGTAGGTGGCCAGGATGTCGGCGACGTTGTCGGCGGAGGGCAGCAGGAGGGCCTCCAGGGCGGCCCGCTCGCTGATCACCTGCCCGGCCCGCAGGGCGACCACCGACTGGTCGGCCGCCAACCGGGCCGGCAGCTCGGCGGCCTGCGCGGCGGTGACGGTGACGTTGAAGCCGTTCTGGCCGGCGGCCAGGGGATGGTCCTTCAGCACCAGGTAGGCGGTCATCACCTTGGTGATGCTGGCGATGGGGAACGCTTTGTCCCCTCCTGAGGACCCCAGCACCGAACCGTCGGCGCCGGCCAGCGCCGCCTCGCCATGGGCGGGCCAGGCCAGCTGGGGGGCGGTCCCGGGCACCCTCACGGTGGCCGCCAGGCGCAGCGTCGCCCGGGGCGGCGGGATCGTCTCGGTGGCCGCCCGGGCGGCGACGCCGCCGGCCGCCACCACGACGACGGCGGCGGCCAGCGCCACCCACCAGTACCAGCGGAGGCGGCGCCGCCGCCCGGCCTCGTCCCCTCCCGCGGCTGCTACTTCGGGCAGGGCCGGGGGTCCCAGGGCTGCAGCTGGTCGGTGGTGGAGCTGGGGGCCTGACCGAGGACGGTGGGGCCGGCGGTGGCCGACGGGGCGGTCGAGCTGGACGGGGCGGCGGTCGTGGCGCTGGTGCTCGAGGTCGGCGCCGCCGGCCCGGGTGCTCCGGCCACGGTGAGCCCGGTGCCGGCGTCCACGGTGACGGTGCCGGGGGTGACGGTCGGGTCGACCCGCAGCATCACCGGGCCGTTGAGGTGCGAGAACACCGCCTGGGCTTGGGCCAGCTGGCCGGGGGCGTAGCGGACCAGGGTCTCGGCGGGCGTGCCGGGGACGGTGCCGTTGCCGATCTGGCCGATGGTGAGCCCGTCGGCGGCCAGCCCGGCAGCGGTGTCATGGGCCAGGTTGCCGGTCCCGGTGATGTTGTAGACGTTGACGGTGGTGGGGTTGGCGGCCTTGGGCAGGGCGCCGGAGTCCCAGGCGGAGATGGTCTGGTTGTCCTGGGGCTGAACCGGGAAGTCCACGTCGCCCATGGCGTAGCCGTCGTAGTGGTAGTTCGCCACCGTGACCACCGGCAGGGTGGTCTCGGGGATGGCGTTGGGGGACAGGTGCCGGTAGGTGGTGGCCAGGCTGATCAGCTGGTTCCGGAGGCCGGGGTCCATGGTGATCTGGTTGGTGATGGCGCTGAGGAAGTTGTTGAGGACGATGGGGTTGCCCAGCCCCTTGTGGAGGGCGGTGGAGAACAGGACCCGCATGAAGGTGTGGTCCCTCACGATGCGTGACAGGTCCGACTGGGGGTCGTAGGGCCAGTTGTAGCGGGGCGACGAGTTGCCGGGGGGGTCGTACTGGAGGTGGCGGGCCCGGACCAGGGCCAGGGCCTGGAAGCCGTTGAGGTGGATGCAGCCGGTCTGGGGGACCCACAGCTGCGAGTAGGCGTCCCACAGCGGCTCGGGGAAGTCCATGCTGATCCCACCCAGGGCGTTCACCGTGTTGGCGAAGCCGTTGAACTCCAGCTCCACGTAGTGGTTGATGGGGATGCCGAAGTCCTCCTGGACCGCCCTGATGAGGTTGTTCGGCCCGTTGGTGCCGTCGTTGAGGGCGGCGTCGATCTTCTGCCACTTGCCGACCGGGCTGCCCGCCGGCATGGGGGCGAACAGGTCCCGGGGGATGGACAGCAGCGAGGCGGTGCGCTTGGCCGGGTCGAGGTGCAGGATCATCAGCACGTCGCTGAGCGAGCCGGACAGCTGCTGGGGGTTCCCGAACTGGGCGGCCTGGCCGGCGCTCAGGCCGGCACGGGTCTGGTTGCCGATCAGCATGATGTTCTCGGGGCTGCCGCCGCCGCCCCCTCCTCCCCCTCCGCCGGACTGGGTGGTGAGGTTGGACGCCGCCTGGGTGTGGATGGAGTCGATCCGGTACCGGACGTAGCCGTAAGCGCCGCCGGCCGCCACCAGGCACAGGGCGACGACGATGTTGGCGGCGATCAGCAGCCGCCGGGGCCACCGCGAGCGGGGGATGAGGCGGCGGTGTCGGTCTCGGGATCGGTTGTGTCTGCCCTTGGGCACAGCTGTTCAGGATAAAAGGTGCGGGCCGGTTGGTGGGTCGCGCCTCTCCCATGCTCCGGTTAGGACGAGGTTAAGGCCGGGGTCTCCCGTCCGGGCCAGCCCCTGAAACCGGCAGTTGCACGGAGGCGGGCGGCAGGGGGCACGATGGGTACAGTCGGGAGATGTACGACCTGAGCGATGTCCGGGCGGTGGTGACGGGCGCGACGAGCGGGCTGGGTGCCGCCATGGCGGAGGGGCTGCTGGAGGCGGGGGCGGCGGTGGCGGTGGCCGCCCGGCCCACCCCCCGGCTGGCCGACGCCGTCGGGCGCTGGCAGGCCCGGGGCCTGAAGGCCGAGCCGCTGCCCGTCGACGTGCGCGACGCCGCCTCGGTGGAGGCGGCGGCGGCCGCGGCACGCGCCACGCTCGGCGGGATCGATGTGGTGGTGAACAACGCCGGCATCGGCATGCGCACGGTGAACCCCCGCTTCTTCGAGGACCCCCAGCCGTTCTTCGAGGTGAGCCCGGAGGGTTTCGCCGACGTGGTGGCCACCAACCTCACCGGGTACTTCCTGGTCGGGCGGGCCTTCGCCCCGCTGCTGATCCGGCAGGGCGGGGGCCGCATCCTCAACATGTCGATGAACCACGAGACCATGCGCCGCCGCGGCTTCGTCCCCTACGGGCCGGCCCGGGCCGGGGCCGAGGCCCTCAGCCTGATCATGACCGAGGATCTGAGACCGTACGGGATCGCCGTGAACCTGGTCCTGCCCGGCGGCGCCACCGCCACCGGCATGATCCCCGACGGCCTGCCCCAGGCGGCCCGCGAGCGGCTGCTCGATCCCGCGATCATGAAGGAGCCGACCGTCTTCCTGGCGTCGGAGGAGGCCGACGGCGTGACGGGGGAGCGGATCGTGGCCACGGACTTCCCCCGGTGGCTGGAGGATTTCCGGGCCCGGACCTGACCGCCTGCTTGTCTCAAGCCCCCACCGGCGGGGGCCGATAGTCGAGCGTGGCCCACACCCCGGGGCAACCCGCAACGGCACTGGCGACTAGCGCCCCCACCCCCGCCGTCGACTCCGTCGAGGCGGCGCTGCAGCGTCTTCTCGCCCTCTACCCGACCGCCCGGGTGGCCGCCATCACCTCCGACCCCACCGCCCGGCTGGTGGCCGTCCCGCCGTCGGTGGCCGTCGGCCCCGGCCACACCTTCATCCCCGGCGAGTCCCTGATCCACCTGGTGTCGGCCCCCGATCAGGCGATCATCGCCCGCCTGTGGAGCCGGGCCCGTACCGTCGGCTACGACTGCGCCGAGGTCCGCCTCATCACCGACCCGCCGGCGGACGGGACCCTGCACTTCCTCGATCTCACGTCCGTCCACGGGGCGATGGTGGTCCTCTTCGCGGAGGGCGGGAGGGAGGACCTGCCGGAACTGTCCGGGCTCATCCCGAACGCCCCGGCCGGACGCCTGGGCCGGGTCTCCAAGGACGGGAGCTCCACGATCATCGGCGCCGACAGAGGGCTCACCGCCGTCCTCGGCTGGAGACCGCAGGAGGTGGTCGGCCGGCGCAGCCTGGAGCTGATCCATCCCGACGACCAGGAGCTGGCGATCGAGAGCTGGATCCGCATGCTCGAGTTCCCCGGCGCCAGCCGGGCGGTGCGGCTCCGCCACCGCCACCGCGACGGCCGCTGGGTCTGGGTCGAGATCCACAACCACAATCGCCTCGCCGACCCCGAGCACGGCGACGTGGTCGCCGAGGTGGTCGACATCTCCGAGGAGGTCGCCGCCCAGGAGGCGGTGCGGGTCCGCCAGCAGCTGCTCGAGCAGCTGACCGAGACCGTTCCGGTGGGGCTGTTCCACGCCGACCTCGAGGGGCACCTGCTCTACGTCAACCGCCGCCTCACCGAGATCACCGGCCTGCCGGTGGGTTCCCGGCTGAGCGAGTGGCCCGGGCTGTGCGCCCCGCACTTCGCCGAGGTGATCGACCGGTCCCTCGAAGCGGTCGCCCGGGGGTCGGCGTCGGAGTCGGTGATCGAGGTGTTCGACCCGGCCGGTGACGTGCACCACTGCTCCATGAGCCTCCGGCCGCTCGCCGACCAGTCCGGGGCGGTGGCCGGCGTGACCGGCGCGGTGGAGGACATCACCAG
>JAKAXG010000225.1 GCA_021827225.1 Actinomycetes bacterium
GTCGCTATAGCCGGCGGAACACCGCCGGATTGATCTCCCACGGAGGCCGGCGGCGGGGGAGGACCCGCTCGGCGCCGGCGGCCAACGACAGGAGCAGGTCGTCGCTCCACGGCCGGCCCACCAGGGTGATGGCGAACGGCCGCCGCGAGCGGGGCCGGTACCCGGCCGGCAGGGCCACACTGGGCCAGCCGGCCCTCGCCGCCCACGTGGCGCCGTCCTCGGCGGGGAAGACCGCCACGTCACAGCCTTCCAGCGCGGCGGCCATCTGGTCCTCGGCGTGGGCCCGGTCCCGGGCTCGGGTCTCGACGTAGTCGGCCCGCCTGGCGTCGTGGTCGATGGCCAGCGCCGCGTCCACGTGGGCCTGCCCGTACTTGAGGGCCTCGGTGGCGTGGGACCGGTTCCAGTCCCCGAGGGCCCTGAGCGACGGCAGGCCCGCCTGGCCGCCCAGGCTGGCCAGGTAGCGGTCGAACGCCGGGGCGAACTCGTAATGGAGCACGAACAGCTCGTCGGCCTCGTCGGCCGCTTCCAGCCTGCGGTCGGTCAGGTCGGCCGCCGCCCCGGCCAGGGCCTGCAGGGCCGCGGCGTAGGCGTCCCGCGCCTCCCCGTCCTCCTCGGCCGGGCATCCCCGGGCCACCGCCAGGCGGGCCGCCGCCAGGGCGTCGGGCCGGGCCGTCCACGCCCGCAGCCGCCCCGCCGTCTCCTCGGCCCCGTCGGTGCCGGGATCGGCTGGATCCGGGCCGGCCATCGCCGCCAGCAGGGCGGCGGCGTCGGCCACGGTGGCGGTCATCGGCCCGGCGGTGTCCTGGCTCGGGGCTATGGGGACGATGCCGCCCCGGCTCACCAGGCCGAGGGTGGGCTTGAACCCGACCAGGCTCTGGTGGGCGCAGGGGCTGGTGATGGACCCGTCGGTCTCCGTCCCCACGGCGACGGGGGCCAGCCCGAGCGCCACCGCGCTCGCCGACCCGCTGCTCGAGCCGCTCGGGGTGAGCGCCACGTCGTAGGGGTTCAGGACCTGACCGCCGAGTGACGAGTAGCCCGAGGGCATGTCCTCGGTCAGGAAGTTGGCCAGCTCCGACAGGTTCGTTTTGCCCAGGATGACCGCCCCGGCCTCGCGGAGGCGCCCGACCAGGTGGGCGTCGGTCGCCGGCCGGGAGTCGGCCAGGGCCAGCGCCCCGGCGGTGGTGGGCAGGCCGGCGACGTCGATGTTGTCCTTCACCAGTACCGGGATCCCGTCCAGCGGGCCGCGGCGGCGGCCGGCCCGCTGGCGCTCGTCGCTGGCGTCGGCCTGGGAGTCGGCGTCCCCGCTCAGGCAGCGGACGGCGCCGAAGAAGCCGTCGAGGCGTCGGATCCGCTCCCGGCAGACCCGCACCAGGTCTCCGCTCGTGCTGCGACCGGCGGCCAGATCCTCCGCCAGGTCAGCCACGGGGGCGAAATGGGAGAAGTCAGCGCCGGTCATCGGGGGAAGCTATCACCGGTGGCATCCCGGTCCCGTTCCGGACTGCGCCCGGTAGATTCCGTGCATGGAGCTCGGCCTGCACGTATCCAACTTCACCTGGCCCGGCGGTCCGTCGACGCTGGCCGACGACCTGGCCCGCGTCGCTGAAGCGGCCGAGGACGCCGGCTTCGCCAAGCTCAGCGTCATGGACCACGTGTGGCAGATCGGCCACATCGGCCCTCCCGAGCTCGACATGCTCGAGGCGTACACCACCCTCGGCTACCTGGCCGGTCGCACGTCCAGGATCACCCTGCTGGCCTGGGTGACCGCCGTGGTGTACCGGGAGCCGGGACTGCTGGCCAAGGCGGTGACCACTCTCGACGTTTTGTCCGGGGGACGGGCGTGGCTGGGCATCGGTGCGGCGTGGAACGACGCCGAGTCCCGGGGTCTGGGCCTGCCGTTCCCGTCCACCGCCGAGCGGTTCGAGCGCCTGGAGGAGGCCCTGCAGATCTGCCTGCAGATGTGGAGCGACTCCGACGGGCCGTTCGAGGGCCGCCACTACCGCCTCGAGCGCACCCTCAACTCGCCGCCGGCGCTCACCCGGCCGCACCCGCCGGTGATGATCGGCGGGTCGGGGGAGCGCAAGACCCTGAGGTTGGTCGCCAAGTACGCGCAGGCCTGCAACCTGTTCGTCGGGCCGGAGCTCGAGCACAAGCTGGACGTCCTGCGTCGGCACTGCGACGATGTCGGGAGGGACTACGACGACATCATCAAGACCGTGATGGGCCCGCTCGATCCCGGCCCGCACGGCGAGAACGTGGACGAGCTCGTCGACTCCATGCGCCACCTGGCGTCGCTCGGCATCACCCACTACCAGGGGTCGCTTCCCGAGGTGGCCAATCTCGACCGCATCGCCATCCTGGGGGAGCGGGTCATCCCGGCGGTGGCCGGCGCCTGACCCGGTGGCCGGCCGGCGGGGCGGCTGGGCCCCGGACCGTGGCCCCTCTGGGGCCGGGGCCCGCCGGCGAGCGTCGGCATTCCCCTCTCACTCCCCTGCGTCCCCTCCGCCGCCGTCCCCTCCGCCGCCCGCCTCTCGCCCTCCCCCCCGCAACTTCATACCTTTTGCGGCTTTTGGTCCAGCCAAATCTGTACGGTTTCGGCAAATCTGTACGACCAGAGGCCCTTCGTCTCCAACTCGGTCCCAGATGTGCCGGATCGGTAAGGATTTCGAGGCTCGCCGCCGGCGGAGGCGGACCCACCGGGCGTCAGCCCGCCGGCCCGCCGGCCCCCAGCCCCCGGCCGGCGCCGAACCGTCGCCGCCGGCCCCGGCCGGGCCGGGAGCGGTCCCCAACCGGCCGATGCGGGGGTCCCCGCCGGCCGGGTGGGTAGAAGGCCCGTATGGAACGCGCTCAGCAAGACATCACGCGCCCAGGCGACCGGGACGAGAGGGTGACGGAACGGGCCGACGACTCCCCGGCCGAGGAGGAGCGCGCCGGCCGGATCGACCCCCGTGCCCAGGCGGCGGCGGTGCTGGCCGACAGCGACGAGCGCCAGTACGGGCGGGAGGAGACCGCCGGGACCGTCGAGCACCGGGTGGTCGACGGGGACGGTCCCGCCCGGGACCGCTGAAATCCGGCCGGCTCCGCCGGCCACCACTACGCTTGGCCCGTGACCTCCACCGGCTCCTATGAAGAGTCCACGGGCGTCCGGGTGGTGAGAGCCGGGGCTCTCGACTCCAACACCCCCCAGACACCGGGCATGTTCCGCCAGGCGGCCGTGACCGGCGCCTCGGCCGGCGCCTCAGCGCTGTGGGCCGGGACCGTGTCGATCGAGCCGGACGCCCGGACTGGCGCCCACCACCACGGTGACCTGGAGAGCGTCATCTACGTGTTGAGCGGCCGGGCCCGCATGCGGTGGGGGAGCCGGCTCCAGTACGCCGCCGAGGCGGGGCCCGGTGATTTCATCTATGTGGCGCCCCACGTCCCCCACCAGGAGATCAATGCCGACCCGGCCGCGCCGCTCGAGTGCGTGCTGGTGAGAAGCGGCCAGGAGGCGGTGGTGGTGAACCTGGACATCGACGCGGTGGAGGACACCCGCATCTCCTGGGTGGACGCCAACCACCCCTGAGCCCCCTGCCGGCCCCGGCCACCGGGCCCGAGGTGAGTCCGGGATTCAGCGGCGACGGTCCTCCCGGGCGTTCGCCAGGGTGGCCGCCGCCACCACGGCGAGCAGTATGACGGCCATGGTCGCGGCCACGTACAGCAGATCCCAGTCCGAATTGTTCGGCGGCGCCGGTGGCTTGTAGGTGGCGTACCGCAGGAACGAAACGGCGAGTAGCGATGCAGCCATGAGCAGCAGTTACCCCGTCCGCTACTGCCGTACCGGCGAACACGCCCCGACGGTCTCGCGGGTGGTGTCGAGGAACGAGGCCACCACCCGGGACGGGTCCGCCCTCCGCCAGCACATGCCGCCGCTGGTGGTGGGCGCCTCTTGCAGCCTGCGGAACTCAACACCCGGGAGCGGGAAGGACCGGGCCACGCTGGCCGGTACCAGCGCCGATCCGGCCCCGGCGGCCACCAGCAGGAGCATCGCCGTCGGCGAGGTGGCTTCCCGCAGGCCCCGGGGCGTCAGCTTGACCGACGACATGGCGGCCTGGATGTCCTGGCGTAGCCCCCGGGCGGCCTCGAAGGTGGGGACCAGCAGGGTCTCGGTCCTGAGCTGCATGAGACTCATCGGCTCCCCGCTGGGGTCGGTGCTCTCCGGTCTGGCCACGCACAGCTCCTCGCGCACGAGCTCCTCGTAGTCGAGGTCGTCGGAGGCCCCGGGCGACCGGACGAACGCTACGTCCACCTGCCGGTCGCGCAGCGCGTGCAGAAGGTGGCCGGTCATCCCCTGGCAGAGGTCGATGGCCACGTCGGGGAAGCGCTGGCGGTGGGCCCTGAGGCTCTGTGGGAGCACGTCGGCGGTCATCTCCGGGACGTAGCCGACGGAAATCCTCCCCACCTCTCCCAGCCCGGCCCGTCGGGTCCGATCCACTGCCCGGTCCAGAGCCGCCAGGACGACCTTTGCTTCCCGGAGGAAGGTCTCTCCGGCGTCGGTCATGCCCACGATGTGATGGTCCCGTTCCAGTAGCACCACCCCCAGGCGGCGCTCCAACTGGCGGATCTGGTGGCTGAGCGGCGATTGGGCCATGTGCAGCCGTTCGGCGGCCCGCCCGAAGTGCATCTCCTCCGCCACGGCGATGAAGTAGCGGAGGTGACGGAACTCGATCACTCCGGTCTCTCCGGTGTTCTGCGGAGGCACATCGGCCTTCTATTACCCCGCTGAGCAGCGGATCCTCGAATCATCCCCATCGCCGTCCCGGTTCCCGTCCCCCGCTGCTGGTCGATCCCCCGGCCCCGGCGCACCGGCCCGGCCCCCGGCCCCATGGCACCCCCGGCCCCACGGCACCGCCCGGCCCGACGGCACCCCCGGCCCCCACGGCCCCGCCCCCGGCCCCCCGCCCCGGGGCGACCCCGCCGGGACGCGCAGATGGCCCGCCGGCGGGGCCGGCGGGCCATCTCAGGTGATGCTTGCTTGTGTTGTTGTGCTGCGTTGGGCTGGGTGGTGACTACTGACCCACCCGGACACCGGGCATACCGGCGGGCCGCTCGATCGGACGGGTGACCTGCCGACCGGGCACGTTCGCGGACCTGCTCCACTTGCCGAGGGGGATGATGGCCCGCCCGGTGGCACCCTCCAGCATCATGCCGGTGGCGAAGATGTAGGCCAGAGCGGCCGACACCACGAACAGCCAACCACCGATCTGCGTGGTGGTCAGGTTGCCCGTCCAGTAGCCGGCGGCGGTCAGCGCCGAGCCGGCGGCCAGGCTGCCGAGCACCCCGGCCAGGAAACCACTCTCAGCGATGGCCGCGAAGGTACCGCTGATGGTGATGACGGCCAGCATGATGAACCAGAAGGCGAATCCGGTGTTGACTTCGCCGAACTTGGTGGCCATGGGCATGATGTGGGTGCTGACCAGGGCCATCATCAGACCCCAACCCAGCCAGAAAGCGCCCCAGATCGTGTGCATGGCCACGGCCACGCCGTCACGGGCCTTGAACGAAACTATTGCCGCGATGCTTTGAAGAAGTCCGCCAGCGAACAGTGCAAATGGCCAGAGAATGGTCCCAGTGTTGGGATCTCCGTACCATCCCGCCTGCCACGCTCCGACCATCGCTGTGGCGATCGCGAAGCCGAAAAGGCCCATGATCGACGGGGCGGCGATCGGTGTGAGAAAGATCCTGGTACGAGCCAGCCAAGCCGCGTCCTCTTCGGACGTGGCCAGGTCAATCAGCGCCTTGTCTGTGGTATTGCCGTTGGTGCCAGAGCCCACCTGACCCTCGTTGACACGACCGGCCATTGCCATGGTATTGTCTCCTTCCTGAACGGCGACCCGCCGCTCAATACCAGATTTACCCGCCCCCCGCGGGCCGGTATCAGACGGGGAATGTGCGGGCTTGATCGGGCTGGGATCTGAAGGCAGCGATCGAACGCTTATTCTAGAATAGCGGCAGTGACGGCGGGCACATTTTCGGCGGGTTGCCCCGCTGAAACCATGGCCGTGGCCAGATCCGTCCGGTAGCGCCCGCGGCGTCGGAGCAGCAGGATGCCGCTGGCCGCCAACGGCAGAAGCATCACCATGAACGTCAGTGCCAGCCCGTGCGTGGACGCCGCCGTCAGCACTTGGTGCGGGGAGCTTGTCCCGGCCGCGGCGTTGACCGGGTGCCCGGAGAACTGCGACGAGAACTGCGAGGACACGAACCCGAACAGCAGGGGGGCAGTGCCCTCGAGGAGGGTCCGGGCCACGGTCCGCACGGCCTCGGCCCGGCCCCACAGCCGGGCCGGAACGATGTCGAGGCGGGCGGCGTCCAGCGGGGCGTTGGGGGCGGCCAGCAGCGTGCCGGCGCCGATGTAGAGAGGCAGGGCCACCATCACCGAGTGAACGAACAGGCCGGGCACGAAGAGGGTGGCGGCCCCGGCCAGCGCCAGTCCGGCCACCGACATGCGGGCCTCCGGGTGGCCACGGGCGGCTCTCCGGTCGGCGATCCGGCCGCCGGCGACGGTGCCCGCCACCGTCCCGACGCCCACCACGACGATGAGAATGCTGCTGCTCACCTGGTCCAGGCCGTACTGGGCCCGGGCGAAGAGGATGGCGAAGGTCCGCAGCCCCGACATGAAGAAATAGCCGAGGGCGCTCGACACGATCAGCACCCGGTTCGTCGGTATGCGCAGCACGTAGCGCGCCGCCCGCCACCAGCCCATGCCCGAGGCTTCCCCGGGGCGCAGGACCAGGCGGGGATCCGCTTCGCAGGGATCGCATCCGGTCGTCGCCGCCCCGGTCGCCGCCGTCCCGGCCGCCGCCGTCCCGGCCGCCGCCGTCCCGGCCGCCGCCGTCCCGGCCCCCGCCGTCCCGGCCCCCGCCACGGTCGCCTGGGCCGCCCCGCAGGCACCCCGGGCCGGTTCCTTCAGCAGGGCGTACAC
>JAKAXG010000226.1 GCA_021827225.1 Actinomycetes bacterium
GGTCCTGGCTCTCAGAGAACTCCATGGGCCAAGTCTGCTCCCGGGAGAGCAGGCGGGTGGGCGGGGATGGAACCCCGCCGCCGGTGATCGCTCCGGACGAACGGCCCTAGGGGGTCATCGGGGGGGGCGGGCAGAGTGGAGCCATGGCGATACCGACCTCGCGGGGCGCCCACCTACCCGAACGTCACCGGGCCCACCGCGGTGCGTGGCTTCGAGCTGCCGTGCTCGGAGCCGACGACGGGATCGTCTCCACCGCCAGCCTCATGCTGGGCGTGGCCGCCGCCCACGGCACCCGCTCGGCCGTCCTGACCGCGGGGCTGGCCGGCCTGGCGGCCGGGGCGATGGCCATGGCCGCCGGGGAGTACGTATCGGTGTCGTCGCAGAGGGACAGCGAACGAGCCGACCTGCTGCGCGAGGAGAGAGAGCTGGCCGCCGCGCCGGCCGAGGAGCTCGACGAGCTCACCCGCCTGTACGTCGAGCGGGGCGTGGCCGCCGACCTGGCCGGGCAGGTGGCCGAGCAGCTCATGGCCCATGACGCCCTCGCCGCTCACGCCCGCGACGAGCTGGGGCTGAGCTCGGAGACATCGGCCCGGCCCCTGCAGGCGGCGGGGGCGTCAGCGGCCGCCTTCGCCACCGGGGCGATGCTTCCGATCCTCACCCTCGTGTTGTCGCCCCGATCCGCCCAGTCGGTGGCCGTCGCCCTGGTGGCGGCGGTCGGACTGGCCCTCCTGGGTTGGGCGGGCGCCGTCGCCGGCGGCGCCCGCTGGCTCCGTCCGACCGTCCGGGTGGTAGTGGGAGGCTCGCTGGCCATGGCCGTGACCATGGCCGTGGGATTCCTGACCCATACCGCCGGCGGCTAGGGGGCCCGGTCAGTCCTCCCCGCCGAGGAGGTCGGCCGCGCGCCGCGGAAAGGGGCGCGACCCCCGCTGTACGTGACCAACGCCTCTGGCGGGACCCCGGACGGGGGCGGCGTACTGGACGTCGGCTGTCTCACGACAGGAGGGCAGGATGAAGAGACATCGGATAGGTCTGTTGGCCGCGTTCGTGGCCGTCCTCGGGTTCCTGTGGTCCATGGTGGTCCCGCCGGCCGGGGCGCAGGCGCCCAGCCGCTCGGACACGGTCTTCGCTCTGGGCGATGCCGGCTTCTACGGATCGACGGGTGGTATCTCCGCCGCTCACCCGCTGGTGGGTATGGCGGCGACTCCTTCGGGCCACGGCTACTGGCTGGTTGCTTCTGATGGGGGTGTGTTCGCGTTCGGTGACGCCCACTTCTACGGGTCGATGGGCGGTGTGGCGCTGGCCCGGCCGGTGGTGGGTATGGCGGCGACCCCTTCCGGCAACGGCTACTGGCTGGCCGCCTCCGACGGCGGCGTGTTCACCTTCGGTGACGCCCACTTCTACGGGTCCATGGGGGGCAAGGCCCTGGCCGGCCCGGTCTCCGGCATCGCCAGCACGCCCTCGGGATACGGCTACTGGCTGGTCGGCACCGACGGCGGCGTGTTCAACTTCGGAAACGCCGGGTTCTACGGGTCGGTCACCGGCCTGGTCCCCGGCCGCCAGGTGGTGGGCATAGAGCCCACACCGACCGGAGCCGGCTACTGGCTGGTGGCGGCCACGGTCCCGGTGGTGACGCCCACCACCCGGACCGTCGGGGTCAACGTGTACTTCTCCCGGGCCGCGACTGACTGCTCGGCGGTCTACCCCCTCGCCCGGTCGGTGACACCACCCCAGGTCCTGGCCGGAGCCATGAGCGCACTCCTGGCCGGCCCCACGGCGACGGAGAAAGCTTCGGGCTACAGCAGCTTCTTCTCCTCGGCCACCGCCGGGATGCTCAACTGGGCCCACGTGGACGCCAGCGGGTTGGCCCGCATCGACTTCGCCAACTTCTCGTCGATCATCCCCAACGCCTCCACATCGTGCGGGTCGCAGGCCCTGCTGTCGGCGCTGAACCACACCGCCACGCAGTTCGCCAGCGTCAAGAGCGCGGTGTACTCCTTCGACGGGAGCGTGTCGGCGTTCTACCTGTGGCTGCAGCTGGTCCCGCCCTCGGCGCCGGCGGCCACCACCCCGGTGCTGAGCTCGGCTCTCGGGCAGGCCTCGACCCAGGAGCACACCCTGGCCGCCACTTACGGCAACGTCATCGCCACCCTGGGCCAGGTGCGGCCGTTCACCAACGCGTTGGCGGCGGAGGAGCAGCACATCGCCACCGTCGCGTTCGCCGCGGCCAACCACCAGGTCACCCTGCCGGCCGGCCCCTTCCCCGGCCAGACATCGCCGACCACCCTGACGGCGGCGTGCCGGCTGGGCGCCGGGCTCGAGCAGGCGACCGTCGGGCTCTACAGCCAGCTGATCCCGCAGGTAGCCGCCTGGGCCGACGTCACGTCGGCGTTCACCAACCTCCAGGCCGCCGCATCGAGCCATCTGGCGGCGTTCCAGAGCTGCTCGTAGCAGGACGAGTCGGCCCCGCCGGGAGCGGCTTCTAGTGAGCTGACTCCCGGCGCAGCCGCGAGGTGAGACAACTCTCACTTTTCATTCACGGTCGGATCACGGCGGGCGAACACCCTGTGGCCCGTGATCGATGCCGGCCCGACCCGTGAGCGTCGCAGAGTCCTCCATTACTCCCACCACTCCACCGGTCTCGGGCACCTGGTCCGTTCGCTGGCCGTAGCCGGCGCCGTCGCAGAACGGTCCGATGTCCTGTTCTGCAGCGGCGGGCGGGTGCCCGCCGGCCTGGAGATCCCTCCCCGGGTCGAGCTGGTGGCCCTGCCGCCGGTGGGCTCCGATGAGCAGGGCCGGCTCATCAGCCTCGACCCGGCATGCACCCTGGAGCAGGCGTGGGAGAGCCGCCGGCGCCGGCTGCTGGGCTGCTTCGACGAATTCGATCCCGACGCGGTCGTCGTCGAGCTGTTCCCGTTTGGCCGGCGCAAGTTCGCAAAGGAGTTCATCTCCCTCCTGGAACGGGCCCGCCAGGGCCGGCCCCGCACCGTCGTCAGCAGCGTACGGGACCTGCTGGTCGACGCCCACCCCGACAAGCAGAAGCACGACGACCAGGCCGCCGCCCGCCTGGACGCCTACTTCGACGCCGTGATCGTCCACGGCGACCCCCGCTTCGCCCGCCTGGAGGAGACCTTCCGGCCGTCCGTCTCCCCGGCGGTCCCCGTCTACTACTCCGGTCTCGTCGCTCCTCCCTCGCCGGTCGCCCCCGCCGGCCACCGGCCCTCCCAGGTGCTGGTATCCGCCGGTGGAGGCCTGACCGGCGGCCCGTTGCTGGCCGCTGCCGTGGAGGCGCACCGATCGGTTCTGGGCCCCATGGGAGCCACCACCCGGCTCGTCACCGGCCCTTTCCTTCCGGCCGGGTCCTACGCCCGCCTGGTCGCGCAGGCCCGCGGGGTCGACGGCCTGACCATCGAACGCTTCGTGTCGGACCTGGCCTCGGCCATGGCGGAGTCGGCCGTGTCGGTGAGCCAGTGCGGTTACAACACTTCGATCGACCTGGTCCGGGCCGGCGTGCCGGCCGTCGTGGTGCCCTACGACCAGGACCGCGAGACCGAGCAGCGGGACCGGGCCACCCGGTTGGCGGCCCTGGGCATGGTCCGGCTGCTCCCCGCCGCCCGGCTGTCCCCCCAGACCCTTGGCGCCGCCGTCCTGGAGGCGGTCTCGGCGACCACCGACCCTGCCCCCCTGGACCTGGAGGGCGCGGCCAGAACCGCGCAGCTCATCACCGCCCTCATGCCACCCGCCCCACAGACAAAGGAGACCCCCCAAATGACCAACGACCTGATTGTGCCCCTGCCGTGAGCAGAGCCGTCGTCACCGGCGCCGCCGGATTCATCGGCGGGCGCCTCGCTCACCGCCTGCTCGATGACGGCTGGGAGGTCGTCGGTATCGACGCCTTCCTCGACACCTACGACCCTTCGGAGAAGCTGGCGCGGGCCGCCAGTCTGGTGCGCAGGAAGGGATTCACCCTGGCCACCGGCCACCTCACGGAGCTGAACCTGGGGGAGTGGCTCGACGGGGCGGACGTGGTGTTCCACCTGGCCGGCCGGGCCGGGGTCCGGGCCAGCTTCGCGCTCGAGTCCCGCTACCGCCGCGACAACATCGACTCCACCGCCCGACTGGTCTCCGCGGCGAAGCGGACCCCGTCCGTCCGCCGACTGGTCTACGCCTCCTCCTCGTCGGTCTACGGCGACGCGGCCCTGCCGTTCATGGAGGACGCGGCCACGATGCCGGTGTCGCCCTACGGGATGTCGAAGCTCGAGGCGGAGCGGATCTGCCTAGCCGGGTCCGACGACCAGCTCGAGACTGTGGCGCTTCGCTACTTCACCGTGTACGGACCCGGCCAGCGGCCGGACATGGGGCTGCGGATATTCGCCGAAGCGGCCTGGACCGGCCAGCCCATCACCGTGTTCGGTGACGGAACCCAGAGCCGCGACTTCACCTACGTGGACGACATCGTCGACGCCACCTACCGGGCCGCCTCGGCACCGGCGGCCGGGCTGGCCATCAACGTGGGTGGCGGGTCGCGGGTGTCCCTCCTCGACGTCCTCGACCTGCTGGGCAGGATGACCGGCCGGAAGCTCGACGTCCGCCACGCCGACTTCGCCCGGGGCGACGTCCGCCACACCGGCGCCGACCTGTCGCGCGCCGTTCGACTGCTCGGCTTCACGGCGTCCACCCCCTTCTCGGAGGGCTACGCCGCCGAGGTGAAGTGGGTCCGCTCCACCCTCTCCGATGCCCGGAGGTCGGCATGACCCGCCCGGCCGGAGCCGCCTCCCCCATGGTGCGGTCCGTGGGCCGGGCGCGCCGGATCATGCTGTACTCCCACGACACCTACGGCCTGGGACACCTGCGGAGGAACCTGCGCATCGCCACCCATCTGCTGCGCTCGGCGCCGGAGCTGCAGGTGGTCCTGGTGTCCGGGTCGCCGGTGGCCGGGTACTTCCCGGCCCCGCCCGGTCTGAGCGTCGTGAAGCTGCCGTCGGTCCGCAAGGTGGGAGCCGACCAGTACCGTCCCCTCAACGGCCGGATCGACATCAGCCTGGTCCGCCGGGCCCGCACCGCGATCATGGTGGACGTCGTCCGGCGGTTCCGGCCCGACGTCCTGCTGGTCGACCATTCCCCGGCCGGTATGAACGGGGAGCTGCTGGACGTGTTCGCGACCGTCAGGGACCATTCGCCGGCGACGCGGGTGGTCCTCGGCCTCCGCGACATCCTCGATGACCCGCAGACCGTCGTGCGGACCTGGACGGATCAGGACGTCTACCGGCTGCTCGGGGAGGTGTACGACCACGTGGTCGTCTACGGATCCCGGGACATCTTCGACGTCGGGCACCACTACCGCCTGCCCGCCCGGGTCGCCAACCGGCTCCTCTACGCCGGCTACATCGCCCCCGGCGCCGGCCCGGATCGCGGGGACGCCGGCGGTTCCCGGCCGGACGGTCCCTACCTGTTGGCGACCGCCGGCGGGGGAGGAGACGGTGTCGCCGTGCTGACCGCCGCCATGGAGGCCGGGGCCACGCTGGGCATGGCCACCAAGGTGGTGACCGGACCGCTCATCGACGACGACGCCTTCGCGTCGCTGCAGGCCCGGGCCGAGCAGTCGAGCGGTGTCGAGCTCGTCCGGTTCCACCCCCAGATGCAGCCGGCGATGGCCGCGGCGTCGGCCATCATCACCATGGGCGGCTACAACAGCCTGTGCGAGGCGATATCCGCCGGCGTGCCCACCGTGGTGGTGCCGCGCAGCCAGCCCCGCCTCGAACAGACCATCAGGGCGGGCCTGTTCTCCGACCGGGGGCTGGTGTCGATGGTGGCGGCCGGACCCGACCTGGCGACCCGGCTGGCCCGGGCGGTGCTGGCCGGCGCGTCGAGACCGGGGGCCGCCTCCTTGGACTTCGGCGGTCTCGACCGGCTGGCGTCGTTCCTGCTGGCCGGCCGATCAGGCCAGGCCGCAGCCGCCCGCCGAGGCGGGGACCGGCCGGAGGGGGAGCGGACCAGCGAGCGGCTCCCGGCATGACGTCCCGTACCGGACCCGGCCCCACCGTCGGGTACCTCACCAAGCGGTTCCCGCGCCTGTCCGAGACGTTCATCCTGGACGAGATCCTCGGGCTCGAACAGGCCGGCGTGCCGCTGCGCCTGTTCGCGGTGGCCGACCCCGGTGAGGCGGTGGTGCAACCTGACGTCTCCCTGGTGACCAGCCCGGTCACCTACCTGCGCGGCCGGCGGAGATCCGACATCCCCGCAGACATCGGCCGGACCCTGGCCGCCCATGCCCGCCTGTTCGCCCGGAGCCCGTCCCGCTACCGCGCCACCCTGGCCATGGCCCTGGCCGACCGGACCCGGACGAAGACCATCCGGCCGTTTCTCGACGCCGGCCGCCTCTCCGCCGAACTGCGACGGGCGGGGGCGGTGCACCTGCACGCCGCCTTCGCCCACGGCCCGGCCACCACCGCCCGGTACGTCCATCACCTGACCGGACTGCCGTTCAGCTTCGCCGCCCACGCCAAGGACCTCTACCTGTCCGACGCCGCGGAGTTGGTGGCCAAGGCGACCGATGCCGAGTTCGTGCTTACCTGCTCGGCGGCGGCGGTGGAGGGTCTGGCCGAGCGGCTGCGCCCACCGGTCGCCGCCGACCGGGCGGCCGCCGGCCCGGACCCGTCGACCAAGGTGGTGCTCGCCTACCACGGCGTGGACACCGGCCGCTTCCGCCCCGGTCCCATCGGCGGGGGTGGGGAGCTCAGGGTGCTCGCCGTCGGGCGGCTGGTCCCCAAGAAGGGCTACCCGGTGCTCCTGCAGGCGCTGAGTCTGATGGCCGAGCGCGGATACCGCGTCACCTGCCGGATAGTCGGCGGTGGCGCCGATCAGGCGGAACTGGCCGCCATGGCCGAACACCTCGGTGTGTCCGAGACCGTGGCCTTCGTCGGGCCCCGCACCCACCAGGCGGTGGCGGAGGAG
>JAKAXG010000227.1 GCA_021827225.1 Actinomycetes bacterium
CCGATCTCAACGCCTTCTCCGGCCCGTGGCAGCAGGTGGTCGGCACGGTCCTGGCCGCGGTGGCCATGGCCGCCGTGCCCATCGTGGCCATCCGCCTGCGGAACCGGGCGGCCGGGGCCGCCGCCGTCTGCGGCGCGCTGCTCGTGCTGGGGTCGCAGCTGACCGCCGCGGTGATCCAGGTGGACCAGCCGGTGTCACCGGCCCAGATCGGGCTCAGCAACGGCGCGGCCGCCCGGCTGGGACTCCAACTGGCCCTGAAGCTGACCGGCTGGTTCACCGTCGACGCCCTCGCCGCCTTCGCCCTCTTCGCCGCCGTGATGGTGTGGGCCACTCTGAGGGTTGATCACGAGAACTCACCCGGCAGCCGCCCGAACGCCCCGGACTTCCGCAGGGACAGGATCGCCTGGCCGTCGTAGCCGGCCTCGGCCAGCACCTCCTCGGTGTGCTCGCCGATGAGGGGCGCCGGCCGGCGCACCGACTGGGGGGCACCGGCGAAGCGCACGGGCGGGGGTATGACCCGGTAGCCACCGGCGTGGGGATGGCGCGCCAGCGGTAGCTCCTCGACCAGGTCGTCGAGGCGCCCCACCTCCGCCGCCGGCACGTCGTGCTCCCGGAAGAAGGCCAGCCACTCGGCGGTGGTGCCGTCTTTCAGCATGTCCCCGACCTGGCGGTAGAGGAACGGGGAGTTGGCGATCCGGTTCCGGCCCGTGGCGTAGCGCTCGTCGCCGAGCAGGTCCTCCCGGCCCCCCGCCGCGAAGATGGAGTCGTAGTGCTCCTTGGTGTAGGGCAGGGCCATGATCCAGCCGTCCGAGGTCTCCCACGGGCCCCGCTCGGTGTTCAGGATCCGGGGGTAGCCGGCCGGCCCCAACGCCGGCTGCGGTATGGCCGCCGCCCCGTGCTCCACCAGGGTGAACGCCTTCATGGTCTCGGCCATCGGCACCTCGATGTGCTCCCCCCGGCCGGTGACCGCCCTGCGGTAGAGGGCTGCCAGCACCGAGTAGACGATCGTCAGGCCGCACACCTTGTCGGCCATGATGGTGGCGCTGACCATGGGCCGGCCGGTGAGGCGGGAGGTGGCGTCGGCGATGCCCGTCTCGGTCTGAACGACGTCGTCGTAGGCCGGCTCGTCCGCCCTGGGACCGTCACTCGGGTAGCCGTGCGCCTGGCAGAACACCACGTCGGGGCGGCGGGCCGAGACGTCGGCGTAGGAGATCCCGGCCCGGGCCAGCGTCGCCGGGCGCAGGTTGGTGACGAATACGTCGCAGGTGGCGGCGATGGCCAGGAGGGCGTCGTGGCCGTCCGGGGTCTTGAAATCGAGTGACACGTTCCGCTTGTTGCGCAGGAGGTTCAGCGCCACCCCGGAGAGCTGGGGGATCGGGCCTTCGCCCATGCTCCGGTTGTTCTCGCCCCGGGGGGGCTCCACCGTGATGACATCGGCGCCGAGGTCTCCGAGGATCTGGGTGGCGTAGGGGCCCATGACCACGGAGGTCAGGTCGAGGACGCGGACGCCGTCGAGCGGCCCCGACGGTGTCGGTGGTTGGGGACTCACCCGTTCAGGATGGCATGGCCGGGCGGACGGCTACGGTGAGACGCCGTCCCGTCACGACGCCGATAGGAGGGTGGCATGCCCGACGATGTGGAGCCGTTCTGGATCGACGTGCCCGAGGAGGACCTGCAGGATCTGGCCGGGCGCTTGAGGAGGACCCGCTGGCCGGAGCCGGCGACGGTCGGGGACTGGTCCCAGGGGGTGCCGCTCGCCTACATACGGGAACTGTGCTCCTACTGGGCGGAGGGCTACGACTGGCCGGCCCGGCAGAAGTACCTGAACTCCTTCCCCCACTACCGGACCGAGATCGACGGGCTGGGCATCCACTTCCTCCACGTCCCGTCCCCGCACGACGGTGCCCTGCCGCTCGTCCTCACCCACGGCTGGCCGGGGTCTTTCGTGGAGTTCCTGGACGTGATCGGCCCGCTCACCGACCCGACCGCCCACGGCGGGGATGCCGGTGACGCCTTCCACGTCGTGGTGCCGTCGCTGCCCGGCTACGCCTTCTCCGGCAAGCCCACCTCGCCGGGGTGGGGCGTCGAGCGGACCGCCCGGGCGTGGGCCGCCCTCATGGACCGGCTCGGCTACGACCGCTTCGGCGCCCAGGGCGGCGACTGGGGTTCCATGGTCACCACCAGCCTGGCCCAGCAGGCACCCGACCGCGTGGCCGGCATCCACCTGAACATGATCCTGGGATTCCCCGGGCCCGACGACGGCGAGCCCACCGGGCAGGAGCAGTCGGCCCTGGCCGCTCTGAACGCCTACATGGCCCACGACTCCGGGTACTCCAAGCAGCAGTCCACCCGCCCGCAGACCCTGGGCTACGCCCTGGTCGACTCCCCGGTCGGACAGTGCGCCTGGATCCTCGAGAAGTTCTGGTCCTGGAGCGACACCGCCGGCGATCCGGTGGGAGCCCTCGGCGCCGACCGGATCCTGGACAACGTCATGCTCTACTGGCTCAACGCCGCCGGCGCGTCGTCGGCGCGCCTGTACTGGGAGTCGTTCAACAACCCTCCCCGCGGCCCGGTGCCGGTCCCTATGGGCGGCTCCGTGTTCCCGAAGGAGATCTTCCGGACCTCGCGCAGGTGGGCGCAACGGCAGTTCCCCGACATCCGCCACTGGGGGGAGCCGGCGGTGGGCGGCCACTTCGCCGCTTTCGAGCAGCCGGCCATCTTCGTCGACGAGGTGCGCCGGTTCTTCCGCACCGTGCGCTGAGGGCCGGACGCGAACACGGGGCCGGCACCTTGCGGTACCGGCCCCGTCGGTCACCGGACCCGGACGCCCGGGTTCGGGTCGCCGGTCAGGCGTAGGCCGTCAGGCGTTGGAGGCCATGCCCAGTTTGGCCATCTCCGCCTGGATCATGGCCTCATGGGCCTCTTCGTCCTCGCGGGCCTTCTTGGGCGACCACCGGCCCCGCATCAGCGGGACGGTGCCGAGGAAGAAGATCATGCCGCCGAAGCAGATCCAGTACCAGGTCTTCCACTGGCCGGGTGCGTCCTTGGCGGCCTTGGCCACTGAGGCGCCGTGCGCTTCCAGGTAGGCCACGTCGGCCTTGGGGGCCTTGCTGGCGGCGATCAGGTCCTGGATGTAGTTGGGTCCGAGCGCCTGGTGGGCCACGCCGAGGGCCTGGGCGTTGGTCGGGTCCTTGGCCAGCGTCTGCAGCGTAGCGGGTGGCAGCGTGAACGCCGGGTACTTGGCCACGATGGCCGACACGTTGCCGCCGTAGTTGACCAGCGGGGTGACCGAATTGATGACCGCCGGCAGGATCAGGAAGCAGACGAACACGACGACCCGGATAATCCAGCCCCAGATGGCCAGCCCGGTGGCGGTGAGGGCCGGGTTCCGGGCTTCGACCGTCTCGGTGAAGCTGGCCATCCACGGCACGTAGGCGACGCCGAGCATGAATGACATGAGGGCCACCAGGATGGCCAGGTGGTAGTAGCTCGGGTGGCGCCCGGCCTGGTTCAGGTAGAGGACCAGCATGATGGCTGACGCCACCCCTCCGCCGATCATGAAGGGCTTGCGGACCCGCAGCCGGTCGGAGAGAAGGCCGGTGACGACCACGGCTATGACGTTGAAGCCCCAGTTCCAGTTGCCGAGGCCGTTGCCGTCCTTTACCGAGAAGCCGAACACGGTCGCGAAGTAGATGAGACCGAAGCCCACCGCGGTGTAGTACACGAGCAGGTAGATCGAGATGCCCAGGGCCGACACGATGACGTCGGGCTTGATCAGCTGTCCCCACGGGTTCTTCAGGGATTCCTCGACGTTGATGCCTTTGGCTTTGGCCTCGATCAGTGCCCGGTCCTCCATGGTCACCATCAACTGGTCCCGCAGGCCGGGTGACAGCTCCTTCAGACCCACCAGGGCGATGACGGCCACCACCAGGCCGGCGATGCCGCAGATGTGGTACTCATGGGTCCAGAAGCTCGGCGAGGGGTTGTTGCCGATGGTGTTGGTGGCGACGACCGACACGATGAGCGAGCCGAGCACCGGCCCGGTAGTCCAGAAACCCATTGCTGAGGCCCGGCCGACCTGCGGGGAGAAGTCCCGTATCAGGGCCGGCGTGGCCACCAGGCAGATGCCCTCGACCATCCCGACCAGCCATCCCTCAACGGTGAACACCCACTTGTCGGTGGCGGAGGGGATGATTACGGCGACGAAGATGCCGGTGAGGATGAGGCCGACCACCACCAGGTTGGTGCGGCCCAGCCGGTCGGTGAGCCCGGCGAAGAGTGAACCGAACGCGCCGATGAGGTTCCCGAAGGCCAGGGTGTACACGAAGAACGTGAAGCTCATGTGCAGTTTCGTCAGGATCAGCGTCGAGACCGAGCCGCCGACGTAGAGCTCGTAGTAGAGCGTCACCGTGGCCAGCACGGTGATCGCCAGGTACATGATCCGCCGACCGGTGTCGGGGTAGGCGTCGAGCTGCCGGTTCCAGAGACCGGACAGCCCTCTTGAACTGGTCGTTCGGCCAGCAGTGGTCACGGACATTCACAACCCCCCGATTGGTTCCATTTGTGAGGTTTGCCGGAGCCCCCCGGCTCCGGTGCGTGGCACGCTAAACGAAACGATAGGTGGTTAACAACGGTCAGCCGTGGCACCGCAGCCGGAAAAGTTGGGATTTGTCCGGAATGACGGTCAGATTCGTCAACGCGCCTGTCCTAAAGGTCACAGCCGGGCCGTCCGAACCGGGCTCCGCCCGGTTAGACCCAGGCGCCCCGGCGGACCAGCAGATCCTTGAGGGCCGACGGGCGGTCGGTCATGATCCCGTCGGCGCCCAGATCGAGCAGCTTCTCCATCGAAGCGGCGTCGTCCACGGTCCAGACGTGCACCTGGACCCCGGCCCGGTGGGCGGTGTCGAGCAGCCTGCGGTCCACGACCGGCACCCGGCCCTGCCGTATCGGGACCTGAGCGGCGCCGAATCCGCTCACCCGGGCGCCCACGGCTCGCGACGCCTGACCCGGGAGGACGCTCGCCAACCGCAGGGCGGTGCTCGCCGCCGGCCCCATGCCCGTGCACAGCCGGGGACCGATGGCCCGGCGGAGGCGGGCCAGCCGCCGGTCGCTGAAGGAGGTGATGCACACCCGGTCCACCGCCCCCGAGCGGTGGATGGTCTCGATCAGCGGGCCGACCACGCTGTCGTGCTTGGCGTCGATGTTCCAGCGCAGGTCGGGCCAGGCCGCCAGCACGTCATCCAGGCGGGGTACCGGCTCGTCGCTGCCGCGCAGGCGCACGGCGGACAGCTCCGCCCAGGTCATCTCCCGCACCAGCCCGCTGCGCTCGGTGGTGCGGGCCAGGTCCTCGTCGTGGATGGTGACGACGATGCCGTCCGAGGTGGCGTGCACGTCGGTCTCGACGTAGTGGTAGCCCAGTTTCTGGGCGTGGCGGAACGATGTCCAGCTGTTCTCCGCCGCTTCGAGGGCTCCCCCCCGGTGGGCGAACGCTATGGGACCGGGATGGTCCAGGAAGGCGAATCGTGGCGCGCTCACGGCAGCGACCCTACCGACTCGTCCACCGCCGGTGCTCCGGGACCTGTGCGGACGGCCGCCGTCAGGGGCGGGGACGGCCGTTTGCTCACGGCAGGCCCGCAGGTCATACGCTCGACGTGTGCAGTCCCCCCGGCCGGACCCGGCCCCTGCCGCCTGGCCCCGACCGGTTCCCGCGGTCGGTGACCGGACCAGCGCCGCGGAGCGCAGCGAGGACCCGGCCGGCTGGGCGTTCAGCGACGGCGAGCGGGCCGCCCTCGGGCGGATCATGGCCGGGCGCCGGGACGTCCGCCGGTTCCGGGCCGACCCGGTTCCCCCGGATCTGCTGCGCCAGGTGCTCGCCGCCGCCCACCAGGCGCCCTCGGTGGGACATTCGCAGCCGTGGCGCTTCGTGGTGGTGAGCGACGCCCGGACCCGGGTGCGGGCGGCGGTGATGGCCGACCGGGCCCGGCTGGCCCAGGCCGCCGTCATGGCCCCCGACTCGGCCCGCCACCTGCTCGACCTCGACCTGGAGGGGATCCGCGAGGCCCCCCTGGGCGTGGTGGTGTGCTGCGACCGGCGGGTGCCGGCCGCGGGGGTTCTGGGCCGGGCCACGTTCCCGGACGCCGACATGTGGTCGTGTGCCTGCGCCATCCAGAACATGTGGCTGGCCGCCCGGGCCGCCGGGCTCGGGATCGGCTGGGTGACGCTGTTCGAACCCGACGACCTCCGGGCCCTGGTGGGCGCCCCCGCCGGCGTGGAGACCCTCGGCTGGCTGTGCCTGGGTTGGCCGGACGAGCGTCCCCCCGACCCGGGGCTCGAGCGGAGGGGGTGGTCCACCCGCCAGCCGCTCGAGGAGGTGGTGCTGTCGGAGAGGTGGCCGTCGGCGGACGGGCCGGCGTCGCCGCCGTCGCACCTGGCGGCCGGGGGCGCCGGGCTGGCGCCGGCCCAGGTGGCACGCGAGGGGGAGGAACGTGGGCCGGCGCCGGTGGCGGCGCCCACGCCGGGAGCGGTCGTCGCCGCCCGGGACACCGGGGATGCGCTTCTGAGCCCGCCCGGGTCTCTCGGGCTGCTCGACCGGGTGGTGGACCGGGTGCTCGCCGTCCGGCCGCTCGGACCGGGCGGCCGGTCCGCCGGCCGGGGCCGGGCCGGGCGGCCGGTGCTGGCGCCCGCCGCCCTGGTCCTGGTCGCGTCCGACCATCCCGTCGTCTGCCACGGGGTGTCGGCCTACGACCCGGGCGTGACCCGCTCAGTGGTCGAGGCGGCGGTGGCCGGGGTCTCCGTCGGGGTCGTGGCCGCCGGGCGCGCCGGGATGCGGGTGGTCGTGGTGGACGCCGGTGTCTCCTCCGGACCCGTCCCGGGGGCCCGCAGCCTGCGCCCCGACCGGCCCCGGGGTGACCTGGTGGGCAGCGACGG
>JAKAXG010000228.1 GCA_021827225.1 Actinomycetes bacterium
ATCCGTCTCGGCCCCGAATGTCTCGTAGTAGAGCGACACTTCACCGTTGGTCGTGGTCGGCATGTCGATCTTCCTAGCACTGCCGGCATCGGCCCGGTAGCGGAAACGCCTGCCGTCGAATCGGCCCCCTGTGACATCCTCGGTCCCGACGACCAGATCAGCGGATTCGCACCCTCGGGCATGCCCGAACTCCTGCGCTGTGTCGTACGCGCCGCTGGCGGCACCCACTCGGACTCGTACGACTACGACCGGGTCATGAAGCAGGAACGCCGGGCCGAAGGCTTCGAAGGCGATGGCTGGAGCGGCCAGGACCTCGTCATCCGAGACGCCGCGGTGACCGGGCTGGTGGCCGACTCCCCGGAAGGCACGGTCGAGATCGGCGCCACCCGAGCGGTGATCCTGGCGTGCGGAGGATTCGAATGGAACGAGCAACTCCGCCGGGCCTTCCTCCGCGGACCCATGACCCACCCCGTATCGATCGAGACCAACACCGGAGACGGCGTTCTGATGGCCATGCGGGCCGGGGCCATGCTGTCCAACATGCGGGAGGCATGGTGGATACCGGTCGGGGAGGTGCCCCCCGAATGCAACCGCATGGGCCGGGTGCTGATCAACGGCCAGCGCACCCTGCCCCACTCCATCATGGTCAACAGGCGCGGCCGCCGCTTCACCAACGAAGCAGCCAACTACAACGCGTTCGGCGCTGCGTTCCACGCGGAGGACGTGTCGCGCTTCGAGTACGCCAACCTGCCGTGCTGGCTGATATTCGACCGCAACTACGTCGAGCGCTACGGGTTCAGGGTGGCGGCCGGCAGCGAGGGCGGGGAGGTCCCGGACTGGGTGGCGCGCGGGGATACACCGGCGCAGCTGGCCGAACTGGTCGGCATCGACGGCGAGGGCCTCGAGCACAGCATCGAGCGATGGAACGAGAACTGCCGGGATGGCCACGACCCGGACTTCGGCCGCGGTGACAGCGCCTTTGACCGCTGGTGGGGTGACCCGTACCGCAAGGGACGGCGCGACGCCACCCTGGGCCCACTGGAAAAGGGTCCGTACTACGCCTTCCGTATCCTGCCCGGAGCTCTCGGCACCAAAGGCGGCCCCCGGATCGACAGCAACGCACGCGTCCTCGACACCCGCGGCCAGGCCATCCCCGGCAGCGCATCTGCCACCTCCGTCGCTGCCAACGTCTCCGGCAGCGGTGGGACAGGCACGGCCACCCCGCTGGCCACCTCACTCGGCGCCGCCGGGCATTCTCCGGGGCAGACAGCAACCAGCAGCGCGGCTTCCCCAAACCTGGCTCCCTCCGGCACAAGCATGTCCGTTGGCGTACCGGGGGTGGATCACTGCACAGCCGAGAAGCCACCGGTGGTAGTCGGCAGCGTCGGGAGCCAAAGCGGCATCGTGGGTACGGCGGTGGCAGCTGGGACGAAGGCGGTATCGGCTTGGGCGGCCTACGTGAACTCCTTCGGGGGTCTCCGCTGCCATCCCGTCAAGTACATCGTGGCCGACGACGGGGCCAGTCCTTCCACCAACGCAGCCGAGACGCAGCAACTCGTGGAGCATGACCACACTGCTTCCCCACGGACGCTGGGCCGCCAACTCGACCTGGTCAGGGGCGAGCGCCCCGAGGGGCATGTCCGGTTCTGCGGAGAAGTCGAAGACCGTCCATGATCCCGGGTCAGCTTGGTAGAATTCACAATCACCAAGTGACAGGATGGTTGCGATGGCTTCCACGTCGGAGTTCCTGGTCTCCAAGAGCGGTCAGATATCGGTGCCGGCGGGCGTGCGCCGCCGGTGGGGTCTCACCGACGGCGGCCGGGTGACCGTGGTCGACCTCGGGGACGCGGTCGTGCTGCTCCCGCCGGGTGCTCGCCAAAGGCTCCTCGACGAGGCCCTATCAAGCGACGATCACCTGGCATTCGTGAACGGCCTGGATGACCCCGATCTGGCCACCACCTAGTGGCCACTGTTGTCATCGACGACCATCTCCTGCGCGACGTCCTAACCGGAAACCGCCCGCCGGATCTCGAAGGGATCGCTACCTCCCTGGCCACCACGGGGCTGTGGCTGTTCCGGCTCAGCAGCGCATTGGCATCCCCCAATGTCGTAGGGAAGTTGACCGCGCCCGTCGCCGCGCTGTCAGCGGAGCAGCAAGAAGTCTTCCGGGCCCGCCTGGTCGCGCTGCCCGACGAGATCAAGGTCCTGCCCCTACGCCAGCTGGCGTGGCCGATGGCCCTGCTCCAGCATCGCCACCGCAGCGAGGGGCGCCCGCTCTCGGCCGCCATGGCCGAGGCACTCGCCGCCGCCCAGACCCTCGGCGGCGAGATCGCAGTTTCCAGCCAGGACGTCGGCCCGAACCTCAAAGCCGCCGCCGAACGCGATGGCGTCCCGTTCACCGCCCTGTAGAAGCACGCACCCGGGGAACGACAGCGGCCACATCACCCCGTGTAGCCGCCGTAATGGGGCGCGGGAGCCCGGGGCTCAGGGGATGCTCGAGCCGCGTGTTCTGGGGTGCTCATGGTGGGTGCAAGCGGTCGCCAGCACTGGCTCGCGAGGGCGGGCCTACGCCGCCGGGTTCTCGATGTCGGATGTGGGACCGGCCGTGCCGGCGCGGCCGTTCATGCTGTGGGCGCGTACGTCGTCGGCGTCGACCCGGACCCTGCCATGCTGTCCATAGCCCAAGCGCGCGTCGATGTGACGGTGGTGGCCAGGGGTGAGCGGCTGCCGTTTCGCGATGGCTGCTTTGACGCGCTCCTGGCCGTGGCCGTGCTCGAGTTCGTCGCCGACCCGGCCGGTGTGCTGGGCGAGATGGCCCGGGTGACACGGTCGTCGGGAACGGTCGTGGTGGGGGTGCTCAATCCCCGCAGCGCTTGGGGGCTGTGGCATCGCCGCCGGCGGCGTGCCGGGATGTGGCCTGACGCCCGTTTCGTGGCGACCGGGGACCTGGCCCGGATCTGTCGCGCCCACGGGGCGGTGTCGGTGGAGGAGACCCTGCGCGCTCCGGGTCGGCTGCCCGGGCTCGGCGTATGGGGGCCGACCGTCGAGCGGCTGGGGCGGCGCCTGGGCCTACCCGGGGCGTTCCGGGTGGTGACGATCGACCGGAGGTGAACGATGCAGCAGTTTCGTGCCAGTTCAGTGTCTACCCGCTCGGTGCCGCCGATCTCGGCGCCGGGGTCGACGCCGCACTGGCGGCGGTGCGACGCCGGGGGCTGAACGTGGACGATGTCAGCGCTCATCAGCCGCTGCAAGAACCGGACGATCCCGTGCCCGGCCCCGGACAGATCCAGCCTGCGGCGGCCCTCCTCACCGAAGAAGACCCAGATGTCGTCCTCGCTGGTGGGGCCACCCTCGTCCCGGAGCAGCTCGAAGGTAGCGACCTTGCCGCGCCGCTCCGTCTCGGCAGCAGCTGCGGGATCGCCTGACCGAGTGGCCTCGGGCCGGCAGCCCACGATCTCCCAAGCTCAGGCCGCCCCCAAGCCCTGCCTGCTACCCAGCGCAGGGAGGCCCGCTTCAGGAAAGGTGTTCGGCTACGTACGGATACCCGTGACGGTCCCTCACTACGAGCGGGAGGACGCCGGGCTGGACGGTCCTGACACGGGCGGTGTCTCAGCCGTTGACTACCCGGCCGTAGAACCGGGTCATGTCCTGGCCCTCGGCGTAGTTGGCGAACCACGTCTGCGCCCAGGCCGGCGTCGGCTGGTGCTCGTGGTCGTAGCCGCTACGGATCGATGAGACGGCGCGAAGCACCGCCCGGAGCCGGTCGGCGAGGGGAATGGTGGAGAAAGGGTTGGCCTGGCGGGCGAGCAGGCCGGCCGCCCACGAACCGTAGTGGGCAGCTCCGGCCTCGCCGGGGACCTGCGCCTGGAACTGCTCGGCCAGCATCCTGAAGCCCTGGGCGGCGTGCCGCACCACTGAGGGGAACACCCGGATCTTGTAGCGGTGGTCGCCGACTACGTGGTCGTAGACCATCACGGCCGAACTGCGGTGCTCGATCTCCTCGCAGAAGTGCCACAAACACAGCGATGCCACCCGGGCGTCACCGTGCCCGAACAGAGTCGCCCGGTGGTCGATGATCATGCCGAAGATCGGCGTGAAGGTACCCTCCAAGGCCGCGGCGTAGGCCAGGTGGTAACGCAGGTCGCGCCTGTCATAGAGCTCGTCGTAGTGGGCGATGGTCGAGTCCATCGCCGCCTGCAGCCCCGGGTAACGCCCGATGAGGGCCTTGACGTGCCGGCGGTGCGTCTTGGAATGCACGGCCTCCTGCTGCATGAACAGCCGGGCCTCCTCCCGCACCCGGGGACTGGTGATGTGGGCGTCGGCGTCCTTCATGATCCGCACCAGGTACCGCTCGAGACCGATCACCCAGAACGACACGCAGTTGGCGAACACCGAGAACGCCGGGTTCGCAGGGTTCCACAGGAACTCCACATCATCGAAGCTGAACGCCGGCTGCCGTACCTGCAGGTTGCTCATGATGACCTCCCGATTCGCGTGCCATCGGACCATCGCAACCTAAAATGTGAGTACCTGCTCATGTCAAGCACGATTTGGAGTCGGCGACCCGATGCCCGGGCACTCATCCAAAAGACCCTCTCGACCTGCCCCGACGCGTCGCAGGTCGCCGTCCCAGGCGCGCTCCATGGATTTGGTGCGGACCTTGCTGGACGCGACCGCTCAGGTTCTCTCCGATGTGGGACTCGACGGTCTGAGCACCAACAAGGTCGCCCGGCGGGCCGGCGTCTCGGTGGGGTCCATCTATCAGTACTTCCCGAACAAGGAGGCGTTGGTCGATGCGCTCGTCGAGGATCGGATGCAGCGGCTCGGCGATCTGGCGCGGACCCGTATGGCGGCCCTCGAATCCCAGAGTTTCCCGGCGGCCGCGGAGGCGATGCTGCGGGCGGTCATCGAGTTCCTGGCCAGCGAGCCCGGATTGGCGCCGATCCTCGTCAGCCATGCGCTGTACGCCTCCGATCAGGGCGTCGCCGGAAAGATGCGCGCCGACGCCGACGCCGCGGCGCGCGGCTTCCTCGAGCAGATGGAAGATCTGGCCGTTCCGGACCTCGACGTGGCGATCTTCGTCTCGGCCAACGTGGCGGGGCTGTTCGGGGCGCTGCTCGCCAATCCGAACGTCGACGACGGTAAGCGCGAGCGGATGATCGCCGAGGTCGTCCGGATGCTGTCTCTCTGGATCTCCGTGCGCTCATGACGCAGCCGAAGGATGCAAGGATGATGTGCTATCTTTGCGTCCATGCCAGGGAGTGCCGCCGAGGAACCGGCGGAGGTCGTCGAGTTCCCCCTGATCGCCGAGCGGCTTCCCGGCCCGCCGCCCAAGTCCCTGGATCCCGTTCTCGACGCCACCGAGGCGTGCATCGCCCGGCACGGGCTGTCGAAGACCACCATGAGCGACATCGCCCGCGAGATGGGCGTCGTGCCGAGCACCGTGTACCGGAAGGTGGGCTCGGTGGAGAATGCGGCCCTCCTGGTCGTCGGCCGGGAGACCATGCGCCTGCTGGACCGCATGCCGGAAGTGATCTCCGGCCTCAAAGGGCCCTACACCGTCACCGCCTTCATGGCCGAGTCGGTGAAGACCTTCGCCAGCCATCCGACCTTCTCCAAGGTGCTGCGCGACGACATGGAATGGGTGGCCAGGGTCGTGACCCGACGCCTCGATGCGCTTCTCGGACGGGGAGCGGATCTGATCGCACCGATGCTCGAGGCGGCCATGGACCGGGGAGCCATACGGCCTCAGGATCCGACCGCTCTGGCCCACTGGCTGGTTCGCATCGCCGGCGTGGCGCTGATGTCACCACCTCCGGGCGACCTTCGGGCGGCCCTGGAAAGCCTGCTGCTGCCCATGCTCGACCCCCGACACCCACCTTCAGGTCCGAAGCCCTCATCAGAAAGGGAATCACCATGAGTCACCCCTTCCTCTCCGACAGCTGGTTCGAAGCCGTGCAGGCCATCGACGCGCCGGAGCCCGTCCCTGCCATGCAGGGGCTCATCGTCAACGTGGCGGTAACGGGTGGCCCCGAGGGTGACCGGGACGTGCACCTGGACTCGGGCCGGTTCCATCTCGGCCACGTGGACGGCGCCCCCACCACAGTCACCGTCCCCTACGCCACGGCCAAGCAGATGTTCATCGACAGCAACCCCCAGGCGGCCATGCAGGCGTTCATGTCCGGCCACATCAAGGTCTCCGGCGACATCACCAAGCTGATGTCTCTCCAGACGGTCCAGCCCAGCCCGGAGCAGTTGGCCTTCACCGAGAGACTCAAGGAGCTGACCGAGTAAGCGCGCTACCGCGCCCGATGACCGAGGACAGGTCCCACCTGGCCGGCGACCTGCGCCGGGCCGTCACGGTGCTATTGATGCTGGTCCGCACCACCGCACGAGCGGTCGCAAGCCGGCTCCGGCCCGGAGACCGACGGCCCTGGACCGACGTGGTCGCCGTGGCCGTAGCTGACTCCTTCGAGGACCTCGGCCCGACCTTCGTGAAGCTCGGCCAGCTGATCACCAGCTCTCCGGGAGTGTTCCCGGCGCCGCTCGTGGAGGCCTGCCGCCGCCACCTCTACTCCGTCCGTCCGGTGCCGGCCTCCGCCGTACGGGCGGTCATTGCCGAGGATCTCGGGGCTCCGGTCGTCGAGCTGTTCGGCTCCTTCGACGACCAGCCGCTCTCGGCCGCCAGCATCGCCCAGGTCCACGCCTGCACCCTGCTCGACGGGCAGCCGGCCGTGGTCAAGGTCCAGAGGCCCGACATCACCACGTCCATGCTCGCCGACCTCCGGGTCCTGGGACACCTGGCCCGGCTGATAGATCGCATCCCGGCCGCCCGCGGGACCAACCTCCCGGGCATCGTCGCCGACCTCCACCACGTCACGATCCAGGAGCTCGACTTCACCCACGAGGCCGAGGTCCAGAGC
>JAKAXG010000229.1 GCA_021827225.1 Actinomycetes bacterium
CAACCGGCAAGTTGTCGATCATCATTTTCAGCGGCACCGCTGACAAATTCATCCCGCTCGGAGTCCTCACCCAGGCCGCCGCGGCCATGGGCATGGAGGTGTCGGTATTCGTCACCGGGTTCGCGCTGAACGGCTTCACCAGGGAACACCACGACATGCCGTTCCCGGCGGAGTTCGAGGCGATGGCCCCGGCGCTGGCCGAGGGCATGCAGGCCGGCCACGTGGCCAGCTGGGATCAGATGCTGCGCCAGGCCAAGGACCTGGGGGCCAGGGTGTACGCCTGCTCGATGATGAGCCAGGTCATGGGGCTCGAGCGGGACGACTTCAACGACCTGGTCGACGACATCGTCGGAGCCGCCACCTTCCTGCAGATGGCCGAGGGCGGCCAGACACTGTTCATCTGAGAGGTCACGATGGCACAACAGGACACCACTCCCGCCCGGACCCTGGTCGACTCCCGGGGCTCCTCCTGCCCCGGCCCCATCACCGACCTGGCCATGGCGTACCGCCGCTCCAAGATCGGCGACGTGATAGAGCTGCAGGCCACCGACCCGGGCGTGAAGCCCGACGTGAAGGCCTGGGCGACCAGGACCGGCAACCGGATCGTCTCCATGGACGAGGCCGGCGGCACGATCACCGTCGTGATCGAGATCGTGAAGCGCTGAGGTGAAGACCCGGATCCTGGTGGTCGGTGGCGGCAGCGGGGGCACCATCCTGGCCAACTCGTTGAGCCCCAGCCACTTCGACGTGATGCTGGTGACGGCCGCCACGGAGCACATGTTCCAGCCGGGGCTGCTGTACGTCGCCACCCGCAACGCCGGGGGGAAGCTCACCCGGCCCGAGCGACGCCTGCTCCGCCGCCACGTCCGGCTCATCGAGTCCCGCGTGGATTCGATCGATCTGAACGAGCGGGTGGCCTCCACCTCAGACGGGGGCCTGCACTCCTACGACGAGGTGGTCCTGGCGACCGGCATCACGACCGATCCGGGCCAGATCCCCGGGCTGAGCGAGGTGAACGAGCGCTTCGGCGACTACCACTCGACCCTCGGGCAGGCCCGCAAGCTGTGGCGGACTCTTGACGCATTCAGGGGCGGCACCATCGCGGTGGGCCAGTCGACCCCGATCTGCAAGTGCCCGCCGTCCCCGCTGGAGGGGGTTCTGCTCATCGACCGGCTGCTCAGGGAGAGAGGTCTGAGGGAGAGGTCCCGGCTGGTGTTCTTCACCCCCTACCCGCGCGCCTATTCGGCGGAGCCGATGAACCAGATCGTCGAGCCCATCCTGGAGCAGCGGGGCATCGAGATCATGACCTTCTTCGACGTGGACCGCATCGATGCCGGGTCCGGAACCATCCGCTCGATCGAGGGCGACGAGATCCGCTGCGACATCCCAGTGGTGATCCCGCCGTTCATGGGGGCCGACATCCACTTCACCCCGGCCGAGGTGCTCGACCCGAGCCGGTTTGTGATCACCGATCGCTCCACGCTGAGGGTCAAAGGGGTCGAGCACGCCTATGCCATCGGGGATGGCAGCAACCTGCCGACGTCGAAGTCGGGCGTGGGCGCCCACCTGGAGGCCAAGGTCGTGGCCCGGGCCCTGGCCGGGCGGCCGGCAGTGTTCACCGGCCGCACCCACTGCCCGTTCGACACCGGGGACGGCCGGGGTACGTTCGTCACGAGCACCTATCAGGCGCCGACGGTGAGATCCCGGCCCAGCCGGCTGAAGCACGCCATGAAGATGGCGTTCGCCCGGCTGTACTGGATCAGCCTGAGGGGCTGGCTGGATCCGGTCTTCGACGTCTACTTCCGCCTCACCCGGCCGCCTGCGAGCACCCCGCCGGTGCACAGGCCCGAGGTGCCGGTGGGCTGAGCATCAGGCTTCCTCGGCGTCGACCGAGGTGAAGGTGTGGAGCCGCACGACGATCCCGTCCGGGTCGGGGAGGTCGAGGTACCAGCCGAGGTGCCCCTGGCTGATGGCGGTGTGGGCCTCACCGATGGCGTCGAGCTGGCCGGCGGCGTCCTCCAGCGCCGCCCGGTCGGCGACGGCGAGGACGCAGGTGACGAAGCCCCGCATGGCAGCGGCCCGCGGCGGGTCCTGGTGCAGGCCCAGCACCGCCCCGCTGGGGTGGCGCAGCACCACGCCTATCACGCCGGCCGCCTCCTCGAGGTCTAGGAGCGGCTCGAAGGCCAGCACCGACATGTACCAGTCACGGCTGACCCACGAATCGGATACGGGTATCCGCACATCGTGGACGCCGAGGATCAGCTCGGAGAAAGGCTGGTCCGGGGATTCGATGTGCTCGCGGCCCGCTGTCACCGGGCAATTCTCGCCGATGGAGGCGGCAGCGGGGAGGGCCCGTCGGCTCTGCGTCTCTGACCACTTTGCCGGTCCTCACTGAACGTAGTATCACCACAGTGCGTGCCGCGGGAAGCAGCGCCTGGAGGACATCCGGAAAAAGAGCCCGGCGCTTCGGGTGGCCGTTCGCCGTGAGCTTCACGCTGTTCGTGTTCCTGGGCGGGATGTGGAGCCTGGCGACGCCGCTCAACGGCGCTCCCGACGAGTTGGCGCAGACCATCAAGGCGGCCGCGCTGGTCCGGGGCCAGTGGATCGGCGTGCGCCAGCCCGGCGACCGCAGGGCGTTCACCACCGTGCAGGTCCCGGCGGTCTTCGCCGACTTCGGGAATGCCGACTGCGTGAGGGGCCACCCGGCGGTCCCGGCCGGGACCTGCCCCGTCACCCCCGGGTCGAGCCGGGTGGTGCCGGCCGCCACCTACGTGGGCCACTACCCGCCGCTGTACTACCTGTTGGTGGGCTGGCCGTCGTTGCTGGCGACCCGCAGTTCCATCTACCTGATGAGGGCGGCGAGCGTGGTGGTGAACTCGCTGTTCCTGGCCGTGGCCGTGGCCGTGGCGTGGCGCTGGTCCCGCTCCCGGGTCCTGGTAGCGGCCCTGGGCGTGGCCATCACCCCCATGGCCGTGTTCCTGTCGGGGGTGATAAACCCGAGCGGTCTGGAGACAACCGCCGCCGTCGCCATGTGGACGGCCGGGGCGGTGATGGTCGTCGACACGCCGGATCACCCACCGCCCGGGCTGGTGGCCGTCCTCACCGCCGCCGTGTGCGTCGAGTTGCTGGTCCGGGGGGACTCACCACTGTGGCCGGTTGCCGCCCTGCTGGTGATGATCCCGCTGGGGTGGGGCCGGTTCCGGCTGTGGGCCTTCCTGTCCCGCCGGGCGTTCTGGCTCGGGGCGGCGGCGGCCGTGGCGTCCGGGGTGGCCGCCCTGGTCTGGCTGGTCGTCGGCCGGCCACTGACGGTGGCCTCTCTGGGGGCGGCTTTGCCGGGGACCCCCGGATCCGCCCTGGCCCGGACCGCCGTGGGCGACGCCGGCGCTTTACTCCATCAGATGGTGGGGGTGTTCGGCTACCTGCACACGCCGTCACCGCTGTTCACCTACCTGGCGTGGGCGATGGCAGCCGGGGCCGTGGTGATGATGGCCGTGCTCGTGGGGGACCGGCGGGTGCTGGCCGGGCTGGCGGTGGCGGTGGTGCTGGCCGTGGGCGTGCCGTTCGGGGTGATCTTCTTCACCGCCCGCCAGAGCTCGCTGGACCAGGGCCGGTACTTCCTGCCTCTGGTCGTGTCCATCCCCATCGTCTGCGGCGTGGGCGGCGCCCAACCCGGGCTTCCAGACAGAGCTGCTGCCAGATGGTCGGCGGTGGTGGTGGCCCTGGCCTGCGCCGGCCAGGCCGCAGCCGGGGTGTGGGCGTTGCGCCGGTACCTGGTGGGCGTGCGCGGGCCCCTGCTCCCCACGGCCCGCGTGCCCGGGGCCTGGCATCCCCCCGTACCGGGCTGGAGCCTGGACCTGGGCTTCCTCGCCGGGTGGGCCGCCGTGGCCGCCCTGGCCCGGCTCGCCTCCCGGCCGGCGCCGGTCGGGAGGCCATCCCCGGCCGCGCACAGGGCCCGGCCGGAACCGGTGCAGGCGGCGCCGCTCTCCCCTTCTGCTCTATTGGCACAGGGGGAGCAGCCCGGCTGAGCCGGCCCAATGCCGCTTCGCGGATGGTATCGCGCAGGCCCGCAGAACCGGTGGAGCACAGGCTCGCCGCTCTGGCCTGGAAGTCCGCTTCACGGAGAAAGTGCCCCTGGCAGAACGTCCGGCTGTCGGGGAGGATGGCAGCCGTGCAGTTGGACGACCGGCCCGGGGAAGCTTCGGTTCCGGTCCCGAAAGCCGCGTCCCGCAACTCCCGGCTGTCGGGGGCCGGCCTGATGTTCCTGTGGGTGGCCGGCCTGGTACTGGTGGGCATTCTGACCGGGCCGAAGGTGTCACTGGTGGTCCTGTTCGCCGCCGGACCGCTCATCGCGTGCGCGTTCCTGCCGCCGGCGGCCACGGCGGCGGCGGCGGCCATGGCCGTCGTGTTCACCGCCGTGTTCGGAGGCTGGCACCACCGGTGGCACACCGAGCAGCAGGTCCTGCAGACCGTCGACGTGCTCCTGATCGGGGCCATCGCGGTGGGGGTGGCCGTCGTGCGGGGCCGCCGGGAACGGCTCTTCACCAGGCTGGTCGAGGCGGAGGCCGACGCCAGGCGGGCCGCTGATGCGGCCGGCGCCCAGTTCAGCGCGGCGTTCGACCGGGCCCCCGTCGGCGTCGCCCTGGTGGACGCGGACCGGACCATCGTGAGAGCCAACCCGGCCCTGGCCGAGCTGACCGGGCTCGGCCCCGGCGACCTGGTCGGCATGTCGTGCGAGGACCTCTCGGTGGGCCGGCCGGGAGAGGCCGCGCCGCCCGCCGCCGACCCGGCCGGAACCAGCGCCTCGGTGGACCGCCGGGAGATCCAGATTCTCGCGGCCGGCGGGCAGGCCCGCTGGGTGGCCTGCAGCGTGGCCCGGGTGGACGGGATCGCCGGGGTGCACGCCGTCGAGCACGTCGAGGACATCCACGACCGCAAGGTCTACGAGGAGAGGCTGCAGTTCCTGGCCGACCGCGACGCTCTCACCGGGCTGTTCAACCGCCGCCGCTTCTACGAGGAGCTGCGCCGCCAGTCCGCTCTGGAGCGCCGCTACGGGGGCCGCAGCACCGTGATGCTCCTGGACCTCGACGGCTTCAAGTACGTCAACGACACGCTCGGTCACGCCACCGGTGACCGGCTGATGCAGGTCATCGCCGCCAAGATGAGCGGCCGCCTGCGGGAGAGTGACGTCCTGGCCCGGCTGGGCGGCGACGAGTTCGGGATCCTGCTGGCGGGGGCCCCGGTGGAGCAGGCGGAGGCGGTGGCGGAGTCACTGCTCGACAGCGTGCGGCACGCCGAGCTCCGCCACCGGGGGCAGCGGGTGCGCTGCACCGCCAGCATCGGCATGGTGGGTACCGACGCCGCCGGCTCCGACGTCGGCGACCTGATGGCCGACGCCGACCTGGCCATGTACGCGGCCAAGGACTCCGGGCGTGACACTTACGTCGCCTACGACCCCGAAGGCACCCACGCCACGCAGTCCCGCAGCCGCCTGTGCTGGATCGACCGGATCCGCAGCGCCATCGAGCACGGCTCGTTCGCCCTGCACGTCCAGCCGATCCTCGACCTTTCCAGCGGGGCCATCACCGGCGGGGAACTGCTGATCCGCATGCGGGACGAGGACGGGCTGATCAGCCCCGACCGGTTCCTCCACATCGCCGAGCGCCACGGTCTGGCGCCGGCGATCGACCGCTTCGTCATAACCCACGGGATGCGTCTGGCCGCGGAGCAGGACTTCCCTGCCGACTTCCGCTGGGAGATCAACCTCTCGGCCGACTCGCTGGGCGACCCGGATATCCCGGCGCTGATCGAGGCGACGCTCACCGAGACCGGCCTGGACCCGGCGTCGGTGGTGTTCGAGATCACCGAGACGACCGCTATAGCCAACATGGACAACTCGCAGGCCTTCGCCGCCCGCATAACCGCCATGGGTTGCGAGTTCGCCCTCGACGACTTCGGGGCGGGCTACGGGTCGTTCTACTGGTTGAAGCACCTGCCGGCGTCGTATGTGAAGATCGACGGTGAGTTCATCCGGCAGCTCACGACCAGCGGGGTCGACCGGGTGATCGTGCAGGCGGTGGTGGACGCCGCCCGCAAGCTCGGCAAGCAGACCATCGCCGAGTACGTCACGGATTCCGCCACGCTCGACCTGCTGCGCGAGCTGCGGGTCGATCACGCCCAGGGCTACCACATCGGCCGCCCCGAGGAACTCGGCACCCAGGACTTCGTGCCGCTCGGCAGGGATCCGGAGCCGGTCTGACCCGGGCCCCCACGGACCTCAGGTCAGGACCAGCGCTTCGGCGGGGGCCGGGCGGGTCGTCCCGAGGGGGAGGAGGGCCGCGACCGGCTCGGGGCCGCGGAGAGCCCCGCCGTCGAGCATGTCGACCGGGATGGCGGCCTGAGCCGCCCGGGCGACCAGGACGTCGACCAGGTCATCGACGCCCCCCGGATCCCCCGCCTCGCCTGTGACCTCGAACCGGCCGGTGCCGGCGGCGACACGCCCGGGCACGGCGTACTCCCTGTCCACGTAGATGCGGTCGGCGCCCCCCGGCCGGGCTGCCGCCCACGCCGCCTCCAGCCCCCAGGCGACCCGCTGCTGCCGCTCGGCGTCGCGCAGCGCGTCGACCGCCTGCTCGTGACGGGCGTGATCGAGGCCGCTCAGGGCCCGCCCGGCCAGCTCCGCCGCGGCCGCCCGGCGCATCAACGGCCTGGCGACGGAGACCTCGACCTCGCCGGCGTGACGGGACATCCTCATGAAGTGGTCCAGCTGGCGGCGGTCCCCGACCAGCACCAGCGCCAGCGGCCCGGCCAGCCTGGCCCGCTGATCCAGCAGCTCATCCGCGTCAGGCTCCGGTCCCGCGGCGGCCACCGCGCCCACCTCCCGGAGGCCGGCGACGGTCCCCTCGAG
>JAKAXG010000230.1:0-1463 GCA_021827225.1 Actinomycetes bacterium
ATCTCGCCGCCAACCGGTGCCGGCCGGCGGGTGTGCGGCCCGGGTCCCCTGTACTCTGACCCGGTGGCTCGAGTTATGGGTGTCCTCAACGTGACACCCGACTCCTTTTCCGATGGGGGTAGGTGGCTCGATCCCGAAGCGGCCATAGCCCACGGCCGGCAGATGATCACCGCCGGTGCGGACCTGGTCGACGTGGGAGGGGAGTCCACCCGCCCGGGGGCCACCCCCGTCGATGCCGACGAGGAGATCCGCCGGGTCCTGCCGGTGATCGAGGCGCTGGCCGCGGACGGCGCCGCCGAGATCTCCATCGACACCCGCAAGGAGTCGGTGGCCCGGGCCGCGCTGGGCGCGGGAGCCACGCTCATCAACGACGTCTCCGCCACCCTCTGGCCGATTGCGGCCGACACGGGGGCGGGCTGGGTGGCCATGCACATGCGCGCCGACCCGGCGGTCATGAACCAGCACGCCCACTATGACGACGTCGTCGCCGAGGTCCGCGAGTACCTGGTCGAGAAGGCCGAGACGGCTCGCAAGGCGGGGGTGGAGCGGGTCTGGATCGATCCGGGCATCGGTTTCGCCAAGACCGGCGGGCACAACCTGAGCCTGCTCAAGCACCTGGACGTCCTGGTGGAAACCGGCTGGCCGGTGCTCATCGGCACCAGCCGCAAGTCCTTCCTCGGTCGCATCCCGGCTGAGTTCGGCGGCGCCCCGCTGCCGGCCGAGGACAGGCTGGAAGGGACCGTCGCCACCACCGCATGGGCCATCCTGCGCGGCGCCGACATGGTCCGAGTTCACGATGTGGGACCGGCGGTCATGGCCGATGTGCTGGCCGGCGGGCGGAGCGTCCCGGACGGGCGCTCGGACAACGGAGGTGGCGGTTGAAGGGTAAGTGGGCGAAGGGGATCCCTCCCCGGTTCTTCGCCTGGATCATCAAGGGCAAGCTGGCGGTCAGCGAACGGCCGGGCGGCTACGCCCGCAACCACCGCAAGGTGCGCCGCCACGAGGAGATCCTCTGGTTGCGGGGTGAGGGCTTCACCCGCATCGTCTCCATGCTGCCCTCGCCGCACAACCTGCACGCCTACGACGAGCTCGACATGACCTGGTCCCACGTTCCGCTGGGGCCGCACGACGATGCCGCTGCCGTCCTGGGCGAGCTGTACTTCCACCTCAAGCACTGGCTGGGGGCGGGGGAGCGGATCCTGCTGCACCAGGAGGAGCTGGGCGACCGCCTCATGGGGGTGGTGGCCGGGTACCTCCGCTGGTCGGGCATGGTGCCGAGCGGCCCCAAGGCCATCGCCATCGTGGAGCGGATGCTCGGTCGGCAGATGGGACCGGCCGGCCGGGAGCTGGTCGCGCTGGCCCCCAACCTGGCGGGCAGCGCGCCCGAGCCGGCCACGGCCGAGTGACCGCCCCGGTCGCATCCGACGTCATCGAGCTGCGCGGCCTCCGGGCCACCGGTACCC
>JAKAXG010000230.1:1473-6878 GCA_021827225.1 Actinomycetes bacterium
CGGCACGGTGCCGCCCGGGGACGATGCCGCGGTCCTGACGCTTCCTCCCGGCACCGAGGCGGTGGTCGCGGGGGCGAGCCGGTCGGTCGAGACTCAGGACTCCGGGCTGCCGCCCGCCTCCGAGTGGGCCCACGGGGTGCTCGAGGAGGAGAAGGCCCGGCCCCAGCCCTTCGAGGTCGATCTCGACCTGCACCTGGACCTGAGGGCGGCCGGCGCCAGCGACCGGCTGGGCGACACCGTGGACTACGGAGCGGTGGCCTCGGCGGTGGTGGCGACGGTGGGAGGCCCCCACGCCGACCTGCTCGAGCATCTGGCCGAGCGCATCGCCCGGGCGGCGGCGGACGCCGCCGCCGGCCCCGACGGCCGGTCCCGGCTGGACGCGGTCACGGTCACGGTCCGCAAGCTGAGGCCCCCGGTGCCCGTCGACCTGGCCACCGCCGGGGTGCGCATCCACCGCCTCCGGGACCAGCTGGCCCGAGCCGGCGCCGGGTAGAACTGACGCCACCACCGGACCAGCATCAGCGAGACAGTGACCGGACGCCGTCCCCGCCCCCAGGCCCCCAACCCGAGACGCCCGCACCCGCCGGCAGGTGACGCCCCGGCGCCGCCTACCGCGGAGGATGTGGTCTCCGAGCGGCGGCAGCCCCGTACGCCGGTGCGGGCCTTCCTGGCCCTCGGGTCCAACCTCGGTGACCGGCGGGCCTATCTGAGCGGCGCCATCCGCCGGCTACCCGACGTGGTCGCCGTGTCACATCTCTACGAGACCGATCCGGTGGGTGGCCCGCCGGGGCAGGGCGCCTACCTGAACTGCGTCGTGGAGCTGCGCACCACCCGCACCCCCCGGGAGCTTCTGGCCGCAGCCCAGGCCGCCGAGGCCGCGGCCTCCCGGGTGAGGGTGGAGAGGTGGGGGCCGCGCACCCTGGACGTGGACATCCTTCTCGTCGGCGACGAGGTGGTGGACGAACCGGACCTGGTGGTCCCCCATCCCCGCATGTGGGAGCGGGGCTTCGTGCTGGTGCCCCTCGCCGACCTGGCCCCCGAGCTGGTCGTGGGCCACCTCACCAGCGACATCGGGCGGGGCGTCCGCCCGGCCGGGCCCCTGTAGCCCCGGCCCCCGCAGGGACGGCCCCCCGCACAGCGGACCGCACAGCGGGACCTGCTGGGCCGGGCCCCGATTGCCGCCCCGGCACCCGCCGCGGCTACGCTTCGCCTCCTACGAACGGCACCCCGCCGGGGCCGGAACGTCTGCGAGGACAGGGTGAGCGTCGAGGTAATCGAACAGGCTTCGGCCTGGCGGGAGCGGCTGGACGCCTGCCGGTCCAAGGGTCAGCAGGTCGGCCTGGTCCCGACCATGGGGGCTCTGCACGGGGGGCACATGTCGCTGATCCGCCGGGCGGCGGGGGAGTGCGACGTCGTGGCCATGACCGACTACGTGAACCCGCTGCAGTTCGGAGCCAACGAGGACCTGGCCGCCTACCCGAGGGACCTGGAACGGGACTGCCGGCTGGCCGAGGAGGCGGGTGCCCGCTTCGTGCTCGCCCCGTCCCCCGAGCAGCTGTGGCCGCAGCCGGGCGTCACGACCGTTCACGTCGACGGCCTCACCGAGCTGATGGAGGGAACGTCGAGGCCGGGGCATTTCGACGGGGTCACCACCATCGTGGCCAAGCTGTTCTCCCTGACCGGGCCGTGCTGGGCCTACTTCGGCGAGAAGGATTTCCAGCAGCTGGCCGTGGTGCGTCGCATGGCCGCCGACCTGTCGCTTCCCGTGGAGGTCATCGGATGTCCGACCGTGCGCGACACCGACGGGCTGGCCCTCTCCAGCCGCAACGCCTACCTGACCGCGGAGGAGAGGGAGGCCGCCCCCCAGCTGTACTACTCCCTGCTCGCCGGCAAGCGGGCCATCGAGGACGACGAGGTGACCGATCCCGGGCGGGTGATCGAGATCATGAGCGCGTCGCTCGGCCGACACCCGAGGTTCGGGCTCGACTACGCCGAGGTCGCCGACCCGGAGGACCTGTCCCGCCCGGCGCGCATCGGCGGTGAGGTGCGCCTCTTCATGGCGGCGCGCCTGGGCCGGGCCCGCCTCATAGACAACGTGGCGGCCAACCCGCCGCTCCGCAACGACATCTGAACAGCACCGTCAAGGAGAGCGATCCAAGTGCGCCGCCGCATGCTCAAGTCCAAGATCCACCGGGCCACCGTGACCGAAGCGGATCTGAACTACATAGGCTCGATCAGCCTCGACCCCGAACTCATGGCCGCGGCCGACATCCTCGAACACGAGCAGGTCGCGGTGCTCGACATCGACAACGGGGCCCGGTTCGAGACCTACGCCATCACCGGCCAGGCCGGCCAGGTGTGTCTCAACGGCGCCGCCGCCCGCCTGGTGCACCCGGGTGACAAGGTGATCATCATCACCTACGCCGACATGGAGCCGGCCGAGCTCGAGGGTTACCAGCCGACCGTCGTACACGTGGACCAGTGGAACCGGCAGGTTCCGGCCGAGGCGGTGGTCGCCGGCCGGGCCTGGCGCGGCGATCCCGACTGATCCGGGCCGACCGGGATGAGCGCCGGAGGGGACCTGGACATCCTCATTGTGGGCAGCGGCGTGGCCGGTCTGTCAGCCGCCGTGCGCGCCGCGGCGGCTGAGCCCGGCCTGCGGGTCGGGGTGATCACCAAGAGCGGGCTGTCGGCGTCGGCGACCGCGTGGGCCCAGGGCGGGGTGGCGGCGGTGATGCACCCCGAGGAGGCGGACCGGCCCGAGGACGGCGACTCGGTAGAACTGCACGCCGCCGACACGCTGCGGGCCGGCGGGGGGCTGTGCGACCGGGCCGCCGTGGACGTGCTGGTCAGGGAAGGGCCCGGGCGGGTCCGCGAGCTGGCGGCGCTCGGCGCCAGCTTCGACCGGACCGCCGCCGGCAGGTGGGAGCTGGCCCGGGAGGGCGGCCACACCGTCGCCCGGGTGATCCACGCCGGAGGGGTGGCCACCGGTGCCGAGGTGGAGCGGACCCTCGTCGACGCCGCCCGGGCCAGCGCGGCGCGCGTCGAGGAGCACTGCTCGGCCCTGGACCTGATCGTCGAGGGCGGCCGCTGCCGGGGGGTCACCGCCCTCACCGCCGGCGGCCACCGGACCGCGCTCAGGGCCGAACACACCCTCCTGGCCACCGGGGGTGCCGGGCAGCTCTATCCGGTGACGACCAATCCGGCGGAGGCGACCGGTGCCGGGGTGGCGATGGCACTGCGGGCCGGGGTGGCGGTGGCCGACGTGGAGTTCGTCCAGTTCCACCCGACCGCCCTCTACCTGCCGGCCGGGCCCGGCCCCCGGCCGCTGCTCAGCGAGGCCCTGCGCGGCGAGGGGGCGCTGCTCCGCGACGCCACCGGGCGGCGCTTCGTCGACGAGATGCAGCCCCGTGACGTGGTGGCCGCCGCGGTGGCGGCCGCCATCGGCGAGTCGGGGCTGGGCCACGTGTGGCTCGACGTGTCGACCCTGGAGGGCTTCGACCGGCGGTTCCCGTCGCTGGCCGCGGCGGTGCGCGCTGCCGGCCTGGACCCCGCCCGCGACTGGCTGCCGGTGGCTCCGGCCGCCCACTACCTGTGCGGGGGGGTGATGACCGATCTGGACGGGGCCACCACACTGCCCGGCCTGTGGGCGGCCGGGGAGGTGGCCTGCAGCGGGGTCCACGGGGCCAACCGCCTGGCGTCGAACTCGCTGCTCGAGGGGCTGGTGTTCTCGGCGCGGGCGGTCGAGGCCATACTCCGGAAAAAGGACCGCCCGGCCCCGACCGGAGCCCTCCTGCCGGTACTCGATCCGCGCGCCGGAGCCGACATCGGTGCCGAGAGGCTGGTCAACGGACCACCCGTCCCCACCGGGGACACCGACCCGGCCAAGGTCCGGGAGGCTGTCCAGCGGGTCATGGTCGAGGGGGCGGGAGTGGTACGAGACGCCGAATCGCTGCGCATGGCGCGGCGCGAGATCGAGCTCCTCGCCGCGGAGGGGCCATCCGAGGGAGAGGCCTCGGACCTGGTCACCCTGGCCCGGGCGGTGATCGCCGGCGCCACCGCCCGCCGGGAGACCCGCGGCGGGCACCGCCGGCGGGACTTCCCGGACACGGACCCCCGCCTGTCACGTAGGTTCGTGCAATGGTGACACCGGTGTGGCTCGACCCGCCCCTGAGCGCCGTCCGGTCGGTCGTGGCCCGGGCCCTCGAGGAGGACCTGGGGGTGTTCGGCGACCTGACCGCCGGCCTGGTCCCCCCCGACGCCACGGTCCGGGCCGTGCTCGCCTCCCGCGCCGAGGGGGTGCTCGCCGGCCGGCTCAGCGCCTCGGAGACGTTCCGGGCCGTCGACCCCGGCATCTCGGTGGAGTGGCGGGCGGCCGACGGTGACAGCCTGCGGCCCGGCACGGTCATCGCCACCGTCGCCGGGCGCCTGGCGCCGGTCCTCACCGCCGAGCGGACCGCCCTCAACCTGCTCGGTCACCTCTCCGGGGTGGCCACCCTGACCCGCCGCTACGTCGAGCAGGCGGGGAGCCGCGCCCGCATCCGCGACACCCGCAAGACCACCCCGGGACTGCGGGCCCTGGAGAAGGCCGCGGTGCGCGCCGGGGGAGGGGTCAACCACCGCGGGTCCCTCTCGGACGGGATCCTGGTGAAGGACAACCATCTCGCCGGCCTCGACGTGGAACAGGCGGTCGCCGTCGCCCACGCCCGCTGGCCCGGAGTCGCCTGCCAGGTGGAGTGCGACACCCTCGACCAGGTGAAGGTGGCGATGGCCGCCGGCGCCGACCTCGTCCTGCTGGACAACATGGACCCGGCCACCGTGGCCGAGGCCGTCACCATGGTGCAGGGACGGGTGCCGCTGGAGGTGTCCGGCCGGGTCACGCTGGACTCCGTGGCCGCCTACGCCGCCGCCGGCGCCGACCTCATATCGGTCGGCGCCCTCACTCATTCCGCGCCGGTGCTGGACATCGGCCTCGACCTGCAGCAGTAGGAGAGCCGTGCTCGTCGCCATCGACGTCGGAAACACCCAGACCGTCATCGGCCTGTTCGGGCCCGGCGACGGCCCGGCGGGCAGCAGCTCCGAGCTGATGTGCCACTGGCGGATCTCGACCGTCGCGTCGAGGACCGCCGACGAGCTGGCCCTACTGCTGGACCAGCTGTTCCAGCTCCAGGGGCTGGACTTCGAGGAGGCGATCAGCGGGATCGCGGTGGCGTCGGTCGTGCCCCGCCAGCGGACCGCCCTGCGGGAGATGACCCAGAAGTGGTTCAAGGTCGACACGGTGATCGTCGAGCCGGGCGTCCGCACCGGAATGCCCATCCACTACGACAACCCCAAGGAGGTGGGCGCCGACCGCATCGCCGACGCGGTGGCCGCCTACGAGCGCTACGGGGGCCCGACCATCAGAT
>JAKAXG010000231.1 GCA_021827225.1 Actinomycetes bacterium
GGAGGTGCCGCGCTGGATGCGCAACACCGGCAGGGGATGGGTCACCGCCGAGTACTCCATGCTGCCCGGCGCCTCCCCGGAGCGGATCGACCGGGAGGCGGCCCGGGGCAAGCAGTCGGGGCGGACCCAGGAGATCCAGCGGCTGATCGGCCGCTCCTTGAGGGCGGTCACCGACCTGGAGGCGATGGGGGAGGTGCAGATCACGCTCGACTGTGACGTGCTCCAGGCCGACGGCGGGACCCGCACGGCCAGCATCTGCGGTGCCTACGTCGCCCTCCACGATGCCTGCACCCGGCTCATGGGGATAGGCCGGCTGCGGGCCAACCCCCTCCGGGAGGCGTGCGCTGCGGTGTCGGTGGGGGTGGTCGACGGCGTCCCCATGCTGGATCTGGCCTACAGCGAGGACAGTCGGGCAGAGGTCGACATGAACGTGGTGATGACCGGTTCCGGCCGGTTCGTCGAGGTCCAGGGAACCGCCGAGGGTTCGCCCTACACCAGGGCCGAGCTCGACGAGCTCCTGGGCCTGGCCGAGCGGGGGATCGCCTCGCTCCTGCAGGCCCAGGCGGCGACCCTGGCCGAGCCGCCGCCGCCCCGCTCGTGACCAGCTTCGTCCTGGCCACCGCCAACCCGGACAAGGCGGCGGAGATCGCCGCCATCCTCGGATCGGACGTCGAGCTGCACCCCCGCCCCGACCACGTCGAGGAGGTGGATGAGACCGGCGACACGCTCCTGGAGAACGCCCGGCTCAAGGCCCGCGCCCTGGCCCAGGCGACGGGGATGCCGGCCATCGCCGACGACACCGGTCTCGAGGTGGACGCCCTCGGCGGCGAGCCCGGGGTCCGCTCCGCCCGCTTCGCCGGCGAGAGGGCGACCTACGCCGAGAACGTGGCCAAGCTGATCTCCGACCTGGACGGCGTCGAGGAGCCCCGGACGGCCCGGTTCCGGACCGTGGCCCTGGCTGCCTGGCCGGACGGCCGGGAACTGGCGGCCGAGGGGTTCGTTACCGGTCGCATCACCAGCAGGGCGCGGGGCCAGGCCGGGTTCGGATACGACCCGGTCTTCGTTCCCGACGAGGGCGACGGGAGGAGCTTCGCCGAGATGTCCCCGGAGGAGAAGCACCGGCTCTCGCACCGGGGACGGGCCTTCCGGGCTCTCGCCGCCCTGCTCGGATCGGCTGATCCCGCCTGAATGCAGGCCTGTAGGCACAACGTGCGAGAGCACCTGCTTGTCGCGCGCTCCCGTCGGGAGCAGGCAGAGCGTGTGGGCCCCAAATCCACCCTCCCAGCGCCCCCTTTCCGGTAGGCTCGCTCGCCGAGCAGCACTCGCTTTTCGGGGGATCCGCCAAGTAATCGCAGTAACCGTGGGAGCGTGTAGCGGATGACCCAGCCGGAGGAGATCGGAGAATCCGGCGACGGAGCCGGACCTCCACACCTCCGCGCCCTCGATGAGGTCCCCCCGCAGATGTCCGAGCCGCCGGCGGGGGAGCCGGTCCCCGCCGCCGGCGCCGAGGCGGCCGGTCCGAAGCCGCCCGCAGGGACCAAGCGGAAGCGCAGGGGACTGAGGGGCAGACTGCCCCGCCCGGTCTGGACGGTCGGCCGGCTGCTCATCCTGGCCCTGCTGATCGAGTACCTGGTGGTGCCCCAGCTGGCCGGCCCCGGCAAGGTCATCCACCTGCTGACGCAGGTGAACCCGGCCCTGCTGCTGGCCGGGGTGGGACTGGAGGCGGCGGCGCTCATCGCCTACGGCCAGCTGACGCGGGCGGTCCTGCCGGGCGGGGAGCGGATCGGGTTCTGGACCATCTTCCGCATCGAGATGACCACCCTGTCGGTCAGCCACTGCGCCCCGGGCGGATCGGCGGCCGGTACGGCCCTCGGCTACCGGCTGCTGACCCAGGTCGGGGCCGAGCCCGGAGACGCCGGCTTCGCCCTGGGTGTCCAGGGCATCGGTTCGGCGGTGGTCCTGAACGTGATCCTCTGGCTGGCCCTGATCGTGTCGATCCCGGTGTGGGGGTTCTCGGCGGTCTACCTCCTGGCCGCCATCGTGGGGGCCGTCCTGCTGATAGCTTCCGGCGCCCTGGTGTACATCCTGACCCGGGGCGGCGACCGGGTCGGCGTCATCCTCGAGCGGATCGGGGCCCGGGTGCCCTTCATAGACGCCGGGGCGCTGCGCCGGTCCTTCGAGCAGCTGGCGACCCGCCTGGCGGAGCTCGGCCGCAGCCGGGATGTGATGCGCAAGGCCCTGGTATGGGCCATCCTCAACTGGCTGTTCGACGCCGCGTCGCTGTGGGTGTTCGTGGGCGCCTTCGGCCACCTGGTCAACCCCGACGGCCTGCTGGTGGCCTACGGGCTGGCCAACGTCCTGGCCGTGATCCCCATCACCCCAGGCGGTCTCGGGGTGGTGGAGGCGACCCTCACCACCCTGCTCGTCGGTTTCGGGACCGCCCGGGGCGTGGCCACCCTGGGGGTGATCGTCTACCGGCTCATCCAGTTCTGGGCTCCGATCCCGCTGGGCGGCCTGGCATACCTGTCCCTTCAGGTGGACCGCCCCGGCAAGGCCGTCATGCGGCACCGGTGGCAGGTGTGGAAGTGGCACGTCCCGCTACTTCACCGGGCGCTGGTCCATCGGGCCCGCAGGCAGGTTTCGGGGCACGCCCGACCGCCCCACTGATACTTTGTGGGACGGGGCGGGGCGGCTACTCTTCGGTGGTCGATCCGGGGCGGACCTGGAGCAGGAAGGCAAGATGCGGTACTTCGACGCGCCCGTTTCCCTATTTCGCGCCGCCGCGGCATTTGCGGTGATAGCCGTGTTGGCGGCTTTCCTGGCGGTGGTGGCCGGTCCGCCGGAGCGGGCGTCCGCCGCCACCGGAACGAGCGCCCCGAGCTCTTCCCCCGGCTACTGGCTCGCCGGCCAGGACGGCAACGTGTACGCCCTCGGGACCACCAACTACGGCGGGCTGAAGGGGATCAGCCTGAACAAGCCGGTGGTGGGCGGCTCGCCCACCGCCGACGGCCTGGGTTACTGGCTGGTGGCCTCCGACGGGGGGATCTTCTCCTTCGGCGACGCCCGGTTCTACGGCTCAGCGGGTGATATCGCCCTGGCCAAGCCGATCGTGGGGATGGCCGTCGACCCGGCCACCGGCGGCTACTGGATGGTGGCGTCCGACGGGGGGATCTTCAGCTACAACGCCCCCTTCTACGGGTCGATGGGCGGCACAAAGCTCAACAAGCCGGTCGTGGGCATGGCGGCCACACCCGACGGCGGGGGTTACTGGCTGGTGGCCTCCGACGGGGGGATCTTCGCCTTCGGCGACGCCCGCTTCTACGGGTCCACGGGTGATATCACCCTGGCCAAGCCGATCGTTGGTATGGCCGCCACACCCGACGGCAAGGGCTACTGGATGGTCGCCTCGGACGGGGGGATCTTCGCCTTTGGCGACGCCGGCTTCTACGGGTCGAGGGGCGGGATGGCGTCCCCGGCCCCGTTCGTGTCCATGGCGGCCACACCCGACGGCAAGGGCTACTGGTTGACCGACGCCGCCGGGGACGTCTACACCTTCGGTGACGCCCCGTTCCTCGGTACCGCGGGTGCCGCGTCGGCTCCGGTCGTGGGCATGATGGCCACACCGGACGGCTACCCGTTCCCGCCCGGGGGGACCGGCTACGACATCTCCCAGTACCAGTGCCCGAGCTACCCGTTCCACACCGGTTCGATACCGACCACCGCGCAGTCGGTGTCGATCATCCAGGCCAGCGGGGGAGCGATCAACCGGTCCCAGCCGGCCGGGTGCTACCAGCAGGAAGCGCAGTGGGCCGGTTCCAACGTGTCGTCCTACATATTCATGGACGAGTTGCCGAACCCCGCTCCCAGCGAGGCCATGACCGGCCCCTACGGCAACTGCTCGGCATCGGACGTGGTGTGCCAGAGCTACAACTTCGGCTACTACTGGGCCCAGCACTGGGTCTCCTACTCGCGCGGCCTGGGGGTCAACTCGACCCTCTGGTGGCTCGACGTCGAGCAGCCGAGCACCTTCTGGGCCAACCAGCCGACGACGAGCAACGCCAACGTGGTCAGCGGGGCGGTGGCCGGCCTGCGCTCAATGGGGGTCCTGCCCGGCATCTACTCCACCGCCCTGCAGTGGGGGGAGATAACCGGCAACCAGCTGAGCTTCCCGAACATCCCGCTGTGGGTACCGGGGGCCGGCAACATCTCGGGCGGCACCTACAGCGCCAACTCCTTCTGCGCCGGGAGCGCCGGGACCGACTACGCACCCTTCGCCAACGGCAAGATCATCCTGGTGCAGTACGGCTACGGCGGTAACGGATACACCGGCGCCGCGAGCCAGTACGACCAGGACTACGCCTGCCCCTAGCAGCGGCCGGCGGTGCGCCGTCCCGCCCCGCCTCGGGAGGCGGGGCGGCGGTGCGGGCGAGAGGACTCGAACCTCCACCCCTCTCGGGACCAGGACCTAAACCTGGCGCGTATGCCAATTTCGCCACGCCCGCGTGGCCGACGATCCTAAAGCACCGGCGGCCCACCGTGGACAGGGCGGCGACCGGGTACCCTCAAGGCCATGTCCTCGCTACACCTCCCGCCGGTGACCGCCCAGATGCCCGGCTCCGACCGCTCCGGCGACGTCTACCAGCGGCTGCTCAAGGAGCGCATCGTCTTCCTCGGGACCCAGGTGGACGACACCAGCGCCAACCTCATCTGCGCCCAGCTGCTGCTGCTCGCCGCTGAGGATCGGGAGCGGGACGTCAGCCTCTACATCAACTCGCCGGGCGGATCCGTGACGGCCGGCCTCGCCATCTACGACACCATGCAGTTCATCCCGTGCGACGTCTCCACCGTGTGCATGGGTCTGGCCGCATCGATGGGCCAGTTCCTGCTGTGCGCCGGTGCCCCCGGCAAGCGGTTCTCGCTTCCCCACTCCCGGATCCTCATGCACCAGCCCTCCGGGCAGGCGCAGGGCCAGGCCGCCGACATCGCCATCCAGGCGGAGCAGATCGTCTACCTCAAGAAGATGATGGCGGAGCGGATCGCCTTCCACACCGGCCAGCCGGTGGAGCGGATCGAGGCCGACTCCGACCGGGACCGGTGGTTCACGGCTGCCGAGGCCCTGGAGTACGGCTTCATCGACCAGGTGATCGAGCGGGCCGTGGACGTCAGCGACCCGACACCGGCCTGACCCGCCGGCTGCCCCGTCGCCCCGTCCGGCCCTGCCCGGACGCCCCGAGTGACGGGGCATTGAAGCCAGGCGGGGATACAATCTTCCGACTCGCGCCATGACCCTGGTATCCAGCTACCGCTCCTCCCGGGAGCTCCTCATCAACCTGACCCTGCGGGAGCTGCGGTCCAAGTACAAGCGGTCGTTCCTCGGCTGGACCTGGTCCATGCTGAACCCGCTGGCCACGATGGCCGTGTACACGATCGTGTTCCGGTTGTTCTTCCGGGCCTCCCCGCAGCCGGGTGTGCACGGCCTGAACGTGTACTCCCTGTTCCTCATGTGCGGCCTGCTGCCGTGGACCTTTTTCAGCATGTGCGTGATGGGCTCCATCGGATCCCTCGTGGGGAACGCCTCGCTCATCCAGAAGTCGTACTTCCCCCGCAAGCTGCTCCCGGCCTCGAACGTCGGGGCCAACCTGGTCTCCCACCTGATCGAGATGGGCCTGCTCACGCTGGTCCTGCTCGGCTTCGGTGACTGGGAGGCGGTGGCGTTCATCCCGGTCACCCTGGTCCTGATCCTCGTGCTGGCGGTGTTCTCCTTCGGCCTGGGCCTGTTGGTCAGCGCGCTCAACATCTACTTCCGTGACGTCGAGCACTTCATGAACATCCTGCTGCTGGTGTGGATCTACCTCACCCCGGTGATCTACCCGATCACCCTGCCCGGGGTGGCCCGCTACCTCGTCTTCTTGAAGATCAACCCGATGACCGAGATGACGGAGTGCTTCAGGGCGGTCCTGTATTACGGGAAGTTCCCCACCGCCACGGAGTTCGGCTACTTCCTGGCCGCGTCGCTGGCTGTCCTGGCCGTCGGTTGGGCCGTGTTCAGCCGGCTGGAGACCAGGATGGCGGAGGAGCTTTGAGCGCCGGCCCCGTGGTGGTCGAGGCGGATCACGTCTCGAAGAAGTTCCGCCTGGTCCACGAGCGGAACAACTCCCTGAAGGCCGCGGTCCTGCGGGGCCGCCGGGTGATCGCCGAGGACTTCTGGGCGCTGCGGGACGTTTCGCTTCAGATCCGGGAGGGTGAGACCTTCGGGCTGATCGGCGAGAACGGGTCCGGCAAGAGCACCATGCTCAAGTGCCTCACCCGGATCCTCACCCCTAACGAGGGAAAGGTCCGCGTCGAGGGCAAGGTGTCGGCCCTCCTGGAGCTGGGCGCCGGGTTCCATCCGGAGCTGTCGGGCCGGGAGAACGTCTTCCTGAACGGGGCCATCCTGGGTCTGTCACAGAACGAGTTGAAGAGGCGCTTCGACGACATAGTGGACTTCGCCGGGGTGGGGCCGTTCATCGACGAGCCGGTCAAGAACTACTCGTCGGGGATGTACGTGCGACTGGGTTTCTCGGTGGCCATCAACGTCGATCCCGATGTCCTGTTCGTCGACGAGGTGCTGGCCGTGGGCGACGAGGCGTTCCAGCGCAAGTGCAACGACAAGTTCAACGAGCTGAGCCAGGCCGGCAAGACCATCGTCCTGGTGAGCCACGGCCTGTCGGGGGTGGAGAACATGTGCGACAGGGTCGCATGGTTCTCCCACGGCCGCGTCATGGAGGTGGGGCCGGCCCGGGACGTGGTGATGGCCTACAGCGACTCGGTCCAGGAGGGTCGCCACATCGACGAGTTCGGCCACCTGCGATGGGGGTCGGGCGAGGCAGATCGG
>JAKAXG010000232.1 GCA_021827225.1 Actinomycetes bacterium
CACCAGCCCATCGTCGGTATGGCCCGCACCCCCGACGGAAAGGGTTACTGGCTGGTGGCCTCCGACGGGGGCATCTTCTCCTTCGGCGACGCCCGCTTCTACGGCTCCACCGGCAACGTCGCCCTGCACCAGCCGGTGGTGGGCATGGCGGCGACGGCCGACGGCCGGGGCTACTGGCTGGTGGCCTCCGACGGGGGCATCTTCGCCTTCGGCGACGCCCGCTTCTACGGCTCCACCGGCAACGTCGCCCTGCACCAGCCGGTGGTGGGCATGGCCGCCACTCCCTCGGGGAACGGCTACTGGCTGGTGGCCTCCGACGGGGGCATCTTCTCCTACGGCGACGCCCGGTTCTACGGGTCCACCGGGGCGGTCCGGTTGAACCGGCCGGTGGTGGGCATGGCGGCCACCCGGGACGGGAACGGCTACTGGCTGGTCGCTTCCGACGGGGGCATCTTCGCCTACGGCGACGCTCGGTTCCACGGCTCCACCGGCAACGTGGCCCTGAACCGGCCCGTCGTCGGCATGGCCGGCTACTGACGGTGTAGCAGCCGGCTCCCCCACCGCCGGACGGGTGCGGGGAGCCGGCGCAGCCGGGGCGACAGCCGGCGGGCCGCTCTCCGGGCCAGGCGCACCATCTGCTCCTCGACCGCGTCGGGGGGGGCGGGAGCCGGATCCGGCTCCGGCGGGACGGCAGCCTCGGAAGGGACGGCCCGGTCGGGGGCCGGCCGGGGCCGGCCGGCGAAGGCCACCAGGGGCCCGGCCACCCGCGCCCACGAGAAGCGGGCCCCGTACTCCTGGACGGCGCGCCGGTCGGGCGGGTCGCTGAGCAGGCGGTCGATGGCGTCGGCGATGGCGGTCGGGTCGCCGGGCGGGACGGCCACCCCCAGACCGGCGGCGTCGATCCCGTCGGAGAGGGTGTCACCGCCGGTCAGCACCATGGGCAGGCCGGCCCACAGGTAGTCGAGCACCCGGGTCCGGAACGAGAAGTGGGTCTCCACGTGGGCCAGGTGGGTGCTCGCCCCCACGTCGGCGTCGGCCAGGTAGTCGGCCCGCTGGTCGTAGGGCACCCACCCCTCGTTGAAGAACACGTGCGAGCCGGTGAGCCCCAGCCGGTCGCTCTCGGCCCGCAGCTCGGTGGCCACCCGCATCTCGGGGATCCCGGGGTTGGGGTTGCGCATCCCGAGGAACACCAGCCTGATATCCGACCGGTCCGACCGCAGTCGGTCGACCGCCCGGAGCAGGGACAGCGGATCGAACCAGTTGTAGACCCCCCCGCCCCAGATGACGACGGGGTCGTCGGCGCCGATGGCCGGGAACGCCCGGCGCAGGGCGCCGCCCCGCGCCGGCGGGGAGGCCGGGTCCAGGCCGAAGGGAACGACGTCGATGAGGGCCCGCAGGGTGGGGTCGGCGGCGTAGGTGGCCGGGTTCAGCCGGCCCAGCGACGCCAGGCTGCCCAGCCAGAAGTCCCGCTGGCGCTCGCTGGCGCAGAGGAAGAAGTCGCCGTGGCGCAGGTCGTCGTTGATCACCGACACCTGGTGCTCGACGGCGGCCACGTGCTCGGCGTCGCCGGCCCGGCCCAGCGCCTCCAGGTTCTCCAGGTGGGTGGGGATGTACATGTCGATGCACAGGGGCTTGCCCGACTCCACCACCACCGGGTGCCGGCGGACCACGCTGGTGGGGGCGAACACCGAGTCGGCCCAGCCCACCAGCTCCTCGAGCTCGGCGCCGGCCACCGCCCGCACCGTCATCCGGGGCGAGACCCGGTCGGCGCCGGCGGTCCCGGCGAGCACCACCTCGCAGTCACCTGCGAGCTGCTCGGCCAGGTGCCAGGCCCGGATGGCCGGCCCGGGCATGGTGGCGGTGAGCGGGTCGAAGCACAGCACCAGGGCCCGCGGCCGGCCGGTAGGCTCCCCCGATGCGTCAGTTTCGGGCCGTGACATCCGGTCGAAGGTAGCCGCGCCCCGCCCGTGCAGCGCATCCTGATCGTCACCGACGACGTCCTCACCCAGCGGATGGCCGGCCCCGCCATCCGGGCCTGGCAGATCGCCGAGGCCCTCTCCGGCGACCACGAGGTGGTGCTGGCCACCACCTCCCCGACCTGCGAGCGCACCAGCGACGCCTTCCGGACCGAGGCCGCCGGGCCGGAGCGCTTCGCCGAGCTGGAGCGGTGGTGCACGGTCGTGCTGTTCCAGGGTTACGTGCTCAACCACGTCCCGGTCCTGAAGACCACGGACAAAGTGATGGTCGTCGACCTGTACGACCCGCTCCACCTGGAGGCCCTCGAGCTGGGCCGGGCCCAGCCGGAGCCGGAGCGGTCCGTCAACGTCGCCTCGGCCGTCCGGGTGCTGGGAGAGCAGATGCTGCGCGGCGACTTCTTCGTCTGCGCCAGCGAGAAGCAGCGGGACCTGTGGCTGGGCTTCCTGTCCGCCGCCGGGCGGGTGAACCCGGCCAACTACACCGCCGACCCGTCGCTGCGGCGGCTCATCGACGTGGTGGCCTTCGGCCTGCCCGACCAGCCCCCGGCCCGCAGCCGGGCGGCCCTCAAGGGGGTGGTGCCCGGGATCGGTCCCGACGACCGGGTGATCCTCTGGGGCGGGGGCGTCTACGACTGGTTCGACCCGCTGACGGCCATCCGGGCGGTGGACCGGCTGCGCCGGTCCCACCCCGGCGTCCGGCTCTACTTCCTCGGCGTCCGCCACCCCAACCCGGCCATCGAGGAGTCCCGGGTGCTGACCGCCGCCCGGGCCCTGGCGGAGAACCTGGGGCTGGCCGGCTCCCACGTGTTCTTCAACGAGAGCTGGGTCGCCTACGAGGACCGGTCCAACTTCCTGCTCGAAGCGGACGTGGGCCTCTCCCTGCACGTCGAGCACGTCGAGACGGCGTACTCGTTCCGCACCCGGATCCTGGACTACATCTGGGCCGGGCTGCCCATCGTGGCGACCAGGGGCGACGGCTTCGCCGAGATCATCGAGCGGGAAAGCCTGGGCCAGGTGGTGCCGGGCGGTGACGTCGAGGCGGTCGCCGCGGCCATCGGCCGCTTGCTCGACGACCCGGATGCCGCCGACCGGTGCCGGGCCAACGCCGGGGCGGTCGCCCGCCGCTTCGTCTGGTCGGAGGTGCTCAGGCCCCTGGTGGACTTCTGCGGGTCACCGGTGCGGGCACCCGACGCCGACTCGTTGATCCCGTGGCCGCCGGTGCCGGCCCCGCCTCCCCCACCAGTCGAAGCACCGCCGGCGGCCCAGGCTCCTCCCCGGGCCGGCTCAGCCGACCGGCTGCGGGCCGCGGGCCGCCGGGCCGGCGCCGCCTACCGGCGCGGCGGGGCGGCCGAGGTCGCGGCCGGCGTGGCCCGGCGCGTCCGCCGGCTGCGCCCATTCCGCTGAACCGGCCGGAGCGAACCGCTGGCGCTTCTGCTGCACCAGGCCGTCCTCGATGAGGGCCCGGTTGATGCGGATGAGGTCGGCGATCACCCCCAGCGAGAAGGTGATCAGGGCGGACAGGATCAGCACCCCCCCGACCAGGAGCGACTGGATGTGACGGGCCACGCCCAGACCCTCGCCCATGGCCGTGAGCACCAGGAAGCGCACGAACGGCACCAGGCCGAGCAGGAACAGCAGGGCGCCGAGAGAGGCGAAGAACATGAGCGGCCGGTACATGATGTAGGCCCGCAGGATGGTCACACCCGACTTCATGACGTGCTCGCGGGTGGAGCGGAACAGCCGCGACTCCCTCGTCTTGGGGTTGGTGTCCACCGGGACGCTCACGATCTGCAACCGCTTGTTGCCGGCCTGGATGATGGTCTCCATGCAGTAGGAGAACTTGGTCACCAGGTTCAGCTTGATCAGCGACTCCCGCGAGTAGGCCCGGAAGCCGCTGGCCGCGTCGGGCAACTCCGTGGACGCCGCGATATTGACCACCCGGCTGCCGATTTTCTGCAACTTCTTCTTCATCGGCGAGAAGTGATCGATCTTGTGCGTCTGGCGGTCGGCCACGACGATGTCGGCCATCCCGTGCACGATGGGGGCCACCAGGTCGGCGATGCGGTCGCTCGGGTACTGGTTGTCGCCGTCGGTGTTGACCAGGATGTCGGCGCCCATCTCCAGGGCCTTCATCGCCCCGTCCTGGAACGACTGGCCCAGGCCCATGGTCCGGGTGTGGTGCACGAAGTGCCGCACCCCCAGCCGGCGGGCCACCTCCACGGTGGCGTCGGTACAGCCGTCGTCGATCACCAGGTACTCGATCTCGTCGACCCCGGGTATGTCGCCGGGCATGTCGGCGAACACCGCCGGCAGCGTCGCCTCCTCGTTGAGGCAGGGGATCTGGATGACCAGCTTGGTCACGCCGACGCCGCCTTCTCGATCCTCCACTGGCCGCCGAGGGACACCACCCCCGACGGCTCGCGCAGGGCGCCCTTCTCCACCTGGAAGCTCACGATCTCGTGCCTGACGTCGTAGGCGTGGATGCGCGACGTGTCGGTGACCGACGCGGTCAGCAGGTACTGGCCGGGCAGGAGCCGCAGCTGGTCGAAGGTCAGGTCGACATAGCCCGCCCCCTCGAGCTTCTCGGGCACGCAGCCCACGTCGCGCGACGTGGCGGTGGTGACCTCGAACCCGTCGGGGGTGGAGATGGTCACCGAGAACACCGGCCTGGCCACCGCCTCGGCCGTCTCGTAGAACAGCCGCAGCTTCGCCTGGCGCCCGCTGTAGAGGCGGCTCACCGCCTCGCCCTGGGGGTCCAGCCACATGACCCCGTTGATCCGGGCCTCGCCGGATCCCCAGCGCAGCTTGCCGAACTCGTCGATGTGGCGGCCCTCCTGGACGGAGTCGCTGTAGGCCACCACCACGTCGCGGGCCGGTCCCACCTCCATCAGGTGCCCGTGGGAGAACCACGCCACCCGGTCGCACATGTTCTCCACCCCGGCCAGCCCGTGGCTGACCAGCACGATGGTCTTGCCCTCGTTGCGCAGCTCGTTGAACTTGTCGTTGCACTTGCGCTGGAAGGCCTCGTCGCCGACGGCCAGCACCTCGTCCACGAACAGCACGTCGGGGTCCACGTTGATGGCCACCGAGAAGCCCAGACGGACGTACATGCCCGACGAGTAGTTCTTCACCGGCTCGTCGATGAACGCCCCCACCCCGGCGAAGTCGACGATCTCGTCGAAGCGCTTCTTAAGCTCGCTCTGCGGCAGCCCGAGGATGGCGCCGTTGAGGAAGACGTTCTCCCGGCCCGACAGCTCCGGATGGAACCCGGCGCCCAGCTCGAGGAGGGCGGACACCTTGCCCTCCACCCGCACCGATCCCTCGTTGGGGGTCAGGATCCGGGTCAGGCACTTCAACATGGTGCTCTTGCCGGAGCCGTTCTCGCCGATGAGCCCGAACGTCTCCCCCTCGTGCACCTCCAGCGAGACGTCCCTGAGCGCCCAGAAGTCCTCGGCCACGACCCGCCGGCCCCGCAGGATGGCGGCCTTCAGCGAGTGGTTGCGCTCCCGGACCATCCGGAACTTCTTGGAGACGTGGTCGGCCTCGACCACCACCGCACCGGTCACAGCTCCTCCGCCATCCGGGTCTCGAGCCGGCTGAACACCGTCCAGCCGATGGCCAGGACCACCAGGGCCGCCGCCAGGAAGTACCCGAACTGGGTGGCCGTGGGCAACTTCCCGTAGTACATGGTCGCCCGGAAGCACTCGCTCATCTCGGTCATGGGGTTGATCTTCAAGATGGTGACGTAGCGCTGCACCCCGGGCATGTTGATCGGGTAGATGATCGGGGTCAGATACACCCACACCAGCAGGATGATGTTCATGAAGTGCTCGACGTCGCGGAAGTACACGTTGAGCGCGCTGACGAGCAGGCCGAAGCCGAAGGCGAACACCGCCAGCACGGCGATGAACACCAGGGTGACGGGGATGAACGCCACCGCCTCCCAGTCGCCGAAGCCCAGCAGCACCACGGTGAGCAGGCCCATCTCGATCAGGTGGGTGACCAGGTTGGCGCCCAGGTTCGACGCCGGCAGCAGCTTGCGGGGGAAGTAGGACTTCTGGATCAGCGACGCGTTGCCCACCAGCGACCCGATCGCCCCCATGGTGGTCATGGAGAAGAACGTCCAGGGCAGCAGCCCGCACATGAGGAACAGCGAGTACTGGTCCAGCCCGTGGACGCCGGGGTCGGGATGGGCCCGGAAGAACAGGCGGAACACGATGGTGTAGACCGCCATGGTCGCCAGCGGGTTGAGCATGGACCAGGCCCACCCGAGGACCGACCGCTTGTACTTTGACCGCAGCTCCCGGAGGGTCAGGTTGACGAGCAACTCCCGGGAGGAGCGGTAGGCGGATACCAGAGTCATGTCAGGCTTTCGGGGATTCTAACGGCGCTTGCTCCCCCCCGGGATGACGCCGGCGCCCTAAACGGGGCTGGGCTCACTGACGTCAGCAGCCCGCTCGATCACCTGGTCGATGAAGCCGTACTCCTTCGCCTCGGCCGCGGTGAACCACCGGTCGCGGTCGGAGTCGGCCTCGATGCGCTCGACCGGCTGGCCGGTGTGGAAGGCGATCCGCTCGGCCATCATCCGCTTGAGGTAGACGATCTGCTCCGCCTGGATGGCGATGTCGGCGGCCTGGCCCCGGGCCTGGCCGGACGGCTGGTGCATGAGGATGCGGGAGTGCGGCAGCGAGAACCGCTTGCCCGGGGTGCCGGCGCAGAGCAGGAACTGCCCCATCGACGCGGCCAGCCCCATGCAGACGGTGGAGACGTCGCAGGGCACGAACTGCATGGTGTCGTAGATGGCCAGGCCGGCGGTCACCGACCCGCCCGGCGAGTTGATGTAGAGGCTGATGTCCCGCTCCGGGTCCTCGGCGGCGAGCAG
>JAKAXG010000233.1 GCA_021827225.1 Actinomycetes bacterium
GATCTACATCTTTCGGTAGGGGAGGAGCCACCACCTTCCAGCAGGACCTGCAGAACGCCGACTGCATCCTGGTGCAGGGCTCCAACATGGCGGAGGCCCATCCGGTCGGGTTCCAGTGGGTGATGGAAGCCAAGGCCCGGGGAGCGAAGCTGATCCACGTCGATCCCCGCTTCACCCGGACCAGCGCCGTGGCCGACATGCACGTCCCCATCCGGGCTGGCAGCGACATCGCCTTCCTGGGCGGCATCGTCAACTACGTCATCAGCAACGAGCGCTATTTCCGGGACTACGTGGTCGCCTACACCAATGGTCCGACCATCGTCGGTGAGGACTTCCGCGACACCGAGGACCTCGACGGGGTCTTTTCCGGCCTGGAGGCGGAGGAGCGCACCTACGACCCGGAGAGCTGGCAGTACCAGGGTCGCCACGTCACGTCGGCATCGGGGGAGCGCGAGCAGCTGTACGAGGAACGCACCGCCGCCGACACCGAACAAGGCGGGGACCAGCCCGCCGGGGATGACCCCGAGGGGGCGGCCGACCGCCAGGCCGTCAGCCGGAGCGGCCGCGCCCACTCTTTCGGCTCCGGTGGCCCCAGCGTCGACCCCGAGGTGGACCGCGACGAGTCGATGCAGCACCCCCGCTGCGTGTTCCAGATCGTCAAGCGCCACTTCTCGCGCTACACCCCCGAGATGGTCGAGCAGGTGTGCGGGGTCCCGCAGGAGCAGTTCCTCGAGGTCTGCCGGACGCTCTGCGACAACTCCGGCCCGGACCGCACCACTGCCTTCGCGTACGCGGTGGGATGGACCCAGCACAGCGTGGGAGTGCAGTACATCCGCACCGCCGCCATCCTGCAGCTTCTGCTCGGCAACATCGGGCGGCCCGGCGGGGGGATCATGGCCCTGCGGGGCCACGCCAGCATCCAGGGTTCCACCGATATCCCGACCCTCTACAACCTGCTCCCCGGTTACATCCCCATGCCGCACGCCCACCGCGACGAGAACCTGGACCAGTTCGTCGAGGGGACCGAGGCGGAGAAGGGCTACTGGGGGGAGATGCGCTCGTACACGGTCAGCCTGCTGAAGGCGTGGTGGGGGGCTGCGGCCACGGCCGGCAACGACTACTGCTTCGACTACCTGCCCCGCCTGACCGGCGACCACAGCACCTACCCCACGGTGATGGCCCAGATCGAGGGGGAGTGCAAGGGCTACTTCGTGGTCGGGGAGAACCCGGCCGTCGGCTCGGCCAACGCCAAAATGCAGCGGCTCGGCCTGTCCGGCCTGGAGTGGCTGGTCGTGCGGGACTTCTCCCTCATCGAGACCGCCACCTGGTGGAAGGACGGCCCGGAGATCGAGAGCGGTGAGATGACGACCGAGGACATCGCCACCGAGGTGTTCTTCTTCCCGGCCGCCGCCCACAGCGAGAAGAACGGGAGCTTCACCAACACCCAGCGCATGCTGCAGTGGCACCACGCCGCGGTGGAGCCGGCCGGCGACGCCCGCAGCGACCTGTGGTTCTACTACCACCTCGGGCGGATAATCCGGGAGAAGCTGGCCGGCTCCACCGACGGGATGGACCGCCCGCTGCTCGACCTCACCTGGGATTACCCGACGGAGGGCCCGCTCGACGAGCCCAGCGCCGAGGCTGTGCTGGCCGAGGTCAACGGCTGGGACGCCGGGGGGGACCTGCTCGGCTCCTACACCGACCTGAAGGCTGACGGCAGCACCAGCTGCGGATGCTGGATCTACTGCGGTTGCTACGCCGGGGGCGTCAACCAGACCGCCCGCCGCCGCCCCGGACCCGAGCAGAGCTGGGTGGCGCCGGAGTGGGGATGGGCGTGGCCGGCCAACCGGCGCATCCTCTACAACCGGGCCTCCGCCGACCGCGACGGGCGGCCCTGGAGTGAGCGCAAGGCGCTGATCTGGTGGGACCAGGCGGAGGAGAAATGGGTGGGCCACGACGTGCCGGACTTCTCCGCCACCAAGGCCCCCGGGTACCGGCCCGCCGAGGGGGCCCGCGGCCCCGACGCCCTGAGCGGGGACGACCCGTTCGTCATGCAGTCGGACGGCAAGGGGTGGCTCTACGCCCCGGCCGGCCTCAACGACGGCCCGCTGCCCACCCACTACGAGCCGCAGGATTCGCCGTTCCCCAACCTGCTGTACCGCCAGCAGCGCAACCCGGTCCGCCAGGTGTACCCGGGCCGGCACAACCGCTACCACCCCTCCGGCGACGAGCCCGGTTCCGAGGTGTTCCCCTTCGTGGCCACCACGTTCCGCCTCACCGAGCACCACACGGCCGGCGGGATGTCCCGGTGGCAGCCGTACCTGTCGGAACTCCAGCCGGAGATGTTCTGCGAGGTGTCCCCGGAGCTGGCTGCCGAGCGGGGCCTGGAGCACGCCGGATGGGCCACCATCGTGACCGCCCGCGGCGCCATCGAAGCCCGGGTGATGGTCACCGACCGGATACTGCCGCTGCGCTTCGGGGAGCGCACGGTGCACCAGATAGGGCTGCCATGGCACTGGGGCCCGAACGGCCTGTCCGCCGGCGACGCGGCCAACGACCTGGTCAGCATCGTCCTCGATCCGAACTCCCACATCCAGGAGGACAAGTCCTTCAGCGTCGACATAATCGCCGGTCGCCGGCCCCGGGGGGCCGGACGTCCGGCCCTGGTGGAGGAGTACCGGCGCCGGGCCGGCACAACCGACCGGACGGGCACCGGGCACCGACCGCCGCCCGGCTGACGGAGCCGCCGGTCGGCCCCGGCGGCCCGGGCCGGCACCGGAAAGCTACGGTGCTGGACCTCCCGGAGAGCCCGATCTGAGCTGGCGGTATCAGCCGGCGGACACCGGCGGCTCGGCGGACCACGGGAAGGAGATCCACCGGTCGGTGTGACCCCAGTGGTAGTCGGGGTCGACCACCGACCGGGGTTTCCGGTAGAGCACCGCGCTGCGCAGCTCGGCCACGTGGGGTCGCACCAGCTCGGCGACCAGGGCCAGCGTCTCCCCCGAGTCGGCCACATCATCGGCCAGGAGCACCCGCAGCCCGGCCAGATCGACGAGGGGCGGCGTGGGCGGGAGCACCACCGGGACGTCCATGCGCTCGCCCACACCGGTGTAGAACTCCACGTTGATGGCTGCGCAGTTCTTCACATCCAGGGCGTAGGCCAGGGCCCCGCCCACCGGGAGGCCGCCCCGGGCGATGGCCAGCACCAGATCCGGGCGGAACCCGCTCTCGGCCACCACCCGGGCCAGGTGCCGGCTGGCCTCGCCGAAACCGGTCCAGGTGAGAACCTCCATCTGCTGCTCGGTCCCAGGTGTCTGCACGGGTAGATCTTGGTGCCGGCCGGGGGCGCCGGTCCAACGGCACATTCCGGGACGGGGCCGCCGGCCTCCGGCTACCGTGCTGGCGGTGCCCCACCGGTCGTCCACCGCCCGCCGGGTCTGAGAGCGGCGTGTCCGGACGGGAGCTGGTGGTGCTGGGAACCGCCAGCCAGGCCCCCACCCGCCACCGCAACCACAACGGTTACCTCCTGCGGTGGGACGGATACGGGGTGCTCTTCGACCCGGGGGAGGGGACACAGCGGCAGATGGTGATGGCCGGCGTGGCCGCCGCCGACGTGGACCTGATCTGCGTGACCCACCTGCACGGAGATCACTGCCTGGGTCTCCCGGGGGTACTGGCCCGGATGTCCCTGGACCGGCTGGAGCGCCGGGTCGAGGTGCTCCACCCGGCGGCCTCGCACCCGGAGATGATGCTCCTGCTCGCGGTCGCACCCGGCCGGCGCACCGTGTCACCGGTCGCCCGGCCCTGCAGCGAGGGAACGGTGCACGACGGCCCGCCGCTGCGGGTGACCGCCCGCCGCCTCGATCACCGGGTGCCCACCCTGGGGTGGCGGCTCGAGGAGCCCGCCGGGCGGAGCATGGACCGCCAGGCTCTGGAGCGGGCCGGGGTGCACGGGCGCCAGGTGGGCGAGCTGATCGCCACCGGATCGGTCCGCACCGACCGGGGCCGGTTCGCCCTGGAGGAGCTGAGCCGGCCCCGGCCCGGCCAGAGCTTCGCCCTGGTCATGGACACCCGACCCTGCGACAGCGCCGTCGAGCTGGCCCGCGGGGTCGATCTGCTGGTGTGCGAGTCCACCTTCCTCTCCGGGGCCGGGGAGGAGGAGCTGGCCGCGGACTACGGCCACATGACCGCCCGCCAGGCCGCCCATCTGGCCCGCCGGGCCGGCGCCCGACGCCTGGTGCTCACCCACTTCTCCCAGCGCCACCCCGACGAGACCGACTTCGCCCGCGAGGCCGCCGAGGTCTTCCCCGACGTGATCGCCGCCCGGGACCTTCAGCGGATCCCGTTCCCGACCCGGAGCCGGCCCGCCCCGGCATGACCGGCAACCGTCGGGGACCCGGGCCGGGGGAAATAGGCTCTGTGCGGCCCATCCCCCAGCTCCCCGGAGGTGCCCCCGTGACCGGAACCCGCCCCCACATCGAACCCGGACCGGATCATCCCATCACGGTGGAGCCGGCCCACCGACGGGTCGTGGTGCGCTCCGGCGGGGACGTGATCGCTGACACCACCCGGGCGATGGAGCTCCGGGAGGCCGACTACCCGCCGGTCCTCTACATCCCCCTCGACGACGTGGACCGCCGCCGCCTGAGCGGCAGTGACCGCCACACCTACTGCCCCTACAAGGGTGAGGCGTCGTATTTCGACCTCGTCGGGGCCTCCGACGGAGGAGGGGAGGGAGCCGTCTGGTACTACCCCGACCCCTACCCGGCGGTGGCCCCCATCAGGGGCATGGTGGCCTTCTACCCGGACCGGGTGTCGATCTCCGTCGAACAGCCGGGTAGTTGAGCCCCTCCCCGGCGGACATCTGGGACAGGTGGACCGAGGCCGTCACCAGGCCCGAACCGGAGATCCCGCTGGGGGAGGCTGCCCTGCTGCTGAGCGCGGCTGCCGACCCGGCCCTCGACGTGGGCGCCGGGCTGGACCGGCTGCAGCGGATAGCGGACCAGGTCGAGATCCCCGATGTCGACGCGGTGTGCGACGTGCTGTTCGGCCGGTTGGCCCTGCGCGGCGACGACCGGACCTACGACCACCCGGACAACTCCTTCATAGACCGGGTCCTCGACCGGGGCCGCGGCATCCCCATCTCGCTCTCCGTGCTGCTCATCGAGGTGGCCGGCCGGTGCGGGGTGACCCTGGAAGGGGTGGGAATGCCGGGGCACTTCCTGGTGCGCGACCCGTCGCGGCCGGCGTCGCTGATCGACGCCTTCGGGGGCGGCCGGAGGCTGGGCCCGGCGGAGTGCGAGAGAATCATGCACCTGGCCACCGGGTCCCCTTCGGCGCTCACCCCGGCCATGCTGGAGCCCACCGGGACCCGGGCCATCCTGGTCAGGATGCTGGCCAACCTGGACCGCAGCTACGAGAAGCGCCGGGACCGGCGGTCGCTCGGATGGGTCAGTGAGCTCCGCCTGCGGCTGCCCGGGGCTCCCCTGGGGGACCGGGTCCAGCTGTCGTCCCGGCTGGGGGGCCTGGGCCGCTTCGACGCGGCTGCCGACGTGCTCGACAAGGCGGTCCGGGCCGTAGCTCCCGGCCCGGCGCGCGACCGGTTGGTCCAGGAGGCGGTCACCCTGCGGGCCCGGCTCAACTGACCACGCCAACCGCGGCCCGGGCCGGGCGGCGGTCCCATTAGGGTCTGAACTCCATGGGATCGCTGGACGGGCGCGTCGCCCTGATCACCGGGGCGGCCAGGGGGCAGGGCCGATCGCACGCCGAGGTGCTGGCCGGTGAGGGAGCCGACATCGTCGCCTGTGACCTGCCCGGCCCGATGGCCACCCTGAGTTACCCGCTGGCCGGCCGGGAGGACCTGGCAGCCACCGCTGAGATGGTGGAGGGCCTCGGCCGCCGGTGCCTGGCCGTACCGCTCGACGTACGCGATCCCCGGGCCGTGGACGCCGCGGTGGAGCAGGCCCTCGCCGAGTTCGGCCATCTGGACGTGGCGGTCGCCAACGCCGGGGTGGTCTCCACCGGACCGCTGGAGGAGGTGACCGACCAGGCCTGGGACGAGCTGGTCTCCACCAACCTGACCGGCGCCTTCCACACCCTCCGGGCCGTCCTGCCGGTCATGCGCCGGCAGCGCTTCGGGCGCATCGTCGTGACCTCCTCGATGGGCGGCCGCATGGGCATCCCCAACCTGGCGGCCTACAACGCCACCAAGTGGGGGGTGATCGGCCTGGCCAAGTCCGTGGCCCTGGAGGTGGCCAAGGAGGGGGTCACGGTCAACGTGGTGTGCCCCACGACCGTCCAGACCCCCATGGTCCAGCCCGACCCCGGCCAGGAGGTACCCGACGACCTGATCCGGCAGTTCCTGCGGAGCAACCCCGTTCCCCAGCCGTGGATCCAGCCCGGCGACGTCAGCCGTGCGGTCCTGTACCTGGTGACCGACCCGGGGCTGATGACCGGCAGCGTCCTCGAGATCGGGCTGGGCTCGAGCGCCCGGATGCACTGAAGCGGCGACGGGCCGGCCGGTCGGGCTACCTCAGCTCGGCCTTGGCGATCTTGCCGGTGGCCAGCTTGGGCAGCTGGTCGCGGAACTCCACGATGCGGGGATACTTGTACGCCGCCAGCCGCTCCTTGGAGAAGGCGATCAGCTCCTCCTCGGTGGCCGTGGCCCCCACCTTCAGTTCCACGAAGGCCTTCACCTCCTCGCCGAGCAGCTCGTGGGTCACGCCGACCACCGCGGCCTCGGCCACGGCCGGGTGGGTGTAGAGGACCTCCTCGAGCTCCCGGGGGTAGACGTTGTAGCCGCCCCGGATGATCAGGTCCTTCTTCCGGTCGATTATGAAGAAGTAGCCTTCCTC
>JAKAXG010000234.1 GCA_021827225.1 Actinomycetes bacterium
GCTGCGGTCCGTAAAATACCGCTCTCTCGGAACCACCGGTGTCAAGGTCAGCGAGCTGTGCCTGGGGGCCATGATGTTCGGCGCCTGGGGCAACCCCGACCACGACGACTCCGTCCGGATCATCCACCGCGCCCTCGACGCCGGGATCAACTTCATCGACACCGCCGACGTCTACTCCGCCGGGGAGTCCGAGGAGATCGTGGCCAAGGCCATCCGGGGCCGGCGGGACCGCCTGGTCATCGCCACAAAGGTGCACGGTTCGATGGGGGAGGACCCCAACATGGCGGGCAACTCCCGCCGGTGGATCATCGAGGAGTGCGACAACAGCCTGCGGCGGCTGGGCACCGACTACATCGACCTGTACCAGATCCACCGACCGGATCCCCACATCGACATCGACGAGACGCTCGGCGCGTTGACGGACCTGGTCCGCCAGGGGAAGGTCCGTTACCTGGGGTCGTCGACGTTCCCGCCGTCGCAGATCGTCGAGGCGCAGTGGGCGGCCGAGCGGCGCAACCGGGAGCGTTTCGTGTGCGAGCAGCCGCCCTACTCGATGCTGGTGCGCGGCGTGGAGGCCGAGGTCCTGCCCACCTGCCAGAAGTACGGGATGGGGGTGATCCCCTGGAGCCCGCTGGCCGGCGGGTGGTTGTCGGGCAAGTGGCGCAAGGGCGCCGAGGGGCTCACCAGCCGCCGGGCCGAGCGCATCCCCGGCCGCTACGACCTGTCGAACCCGGCCAACCAGGCCAAGCTCGAGGCGGCCGACGCCCTGGCCGGCCTGGCCGACGAGTCGGGCATGACGCTGATCCACATGGCCCTGGCGTTCGTGCTGGAGCACCCGGCTGTCACCTCCGCCATCATCGGGCCCCGCACGGCCGAGCATCTCGACAGCCAGCTGGGGGCGGTGGACGTCCGGCTGGAGCCGGCGCTGCTGGACCGCATCGACCAGATCGTCCGCCCCGGCACCAACTTCACCTGGGCCGACGCCGGTTACGAGCCCCCGTCCCTCGGCCGGCCGGCCGAACGCCGGCGCCGGGCGTGACCGGCCGCCTCCGCCCGGCGGCCAGGGGCCTGGCCGCGGTCGTGGTGTCGGCCTCGGTGCTGGTCGCCTGCTCCTCCGGCCGGCCGGCCAGGGCGGCGTCGCCGGTCACCGCCGGCGCGACGACCACCCTCCCGCCGCCCACCACGGTGGCGCCCACCACCGTGGTGCCCACCACGGTGGTGCCCACCACCACGACGACGGTCGACCCGGGGACGCTGCCCCAGACCCGCCAGCTCCCGTCGGGCACCGACCCGGCCTTCCTGGCCCGCATCGCGGACCTGTGGCGGGCCATCGTCACCGGTGACCCGGCGGTCGCCGCCCCGGCGTTCTTCCCGTTGAGCGCCTACATCCAGGTCAAGGGCATCTCCGACCCGGTGCACGACTACCAGACCCGGCTGATCCCCGACTACGACCAGGACATCGCCACCCTGCACAGCGAGATCCCGCCGTCGGCCACCTTCACCTCCGTTTCGGTGCCCAACGCCGCCGAGTGGATCCTGCCCGGCGTCGAGTACAACAAGGGCAGCTACTGGAGGGTCTACGGCACCCGCGTGGACTTCTCCGTCGGCGGGCAGACCCACTACTTCACCATCGCCTCCATGATCTCGTGGCGGGGCCAGTGGTACCTGGTGCATCTGCTGTCGATCCGCTAGATCGCCCGCCGGTCTCCCGCCGGGTTGTGCTATTGTGAACAGACCGCCGCGGGGTGGAGCAGTCTGGTAGCTCGTCGGGCTCATAACCCGAAGGTCGTTGGTTCAAATCCAACCCCCGCCACTATGACCGCTGGTCAGGCGCGCATCTCGTGCAGGGGTGCCGGCGCCTGACCAGCGGTTTCTCGTTCTGACACTCGGCGGTGGTGCGAGTTTCTCGGGCCGATTTCTCGGGGCCTTCTCAACACTGCGTAGGGCAGCCACGGCAGGGTGGCGCGCTGCGGTTGAGCGGTGGGCTTACCGTTGAAGCCGCTGGCGCGTGCGGCTGCACAGGGCATGCGTATGCACTGCTCTGATCAAGGAGATCTCCGGATGCTCGGAACCGGGAGGGCCACTGTTGCCATCCACAGGACCGTGAGCTATGCGAGTCCTAGTTGTTGCATGTAGGTCTGGTTGTCCCAGTACAGCCACTCCTCGTCCATAGTCCCTTGGTCGTTCCAGCGGGCGAAGGTGGCCATGTTGATGGAGAACTCCTTGCCCGTCGGTTGAATGAGGCCACCATTGCCATCGGGCATTGGCTCGGTGAAGGTGCCGCGCATCACGCCGGTGACAGCGGTCCATTCGTCCTGGGCTATGCGCATGGGGTGCATGGCGATGCGCGTGTCCGGGGCGTACACGAACATCGCATCCATGTCCTTTATGTGGACTTCGAGACCGTCGGTGAAATGTCCGTCAGGGAAGTGGACGCGAACGTTCTGAGCATGGCTCTCGTGGAAGCGCGCCCAGTCGCGGCGGGAGAAGACGTTGAAGTCCATCTCGTCGAAGGCGAGAAGATTGCGCTTCTCCAGCTCCGTGGCGCTCCCCAGGATGGGGAGGTGCAGTCGCTCTTGACTGGCGGCGGCATCTGGCAACAGGTCCATCTCGACCTCCCGTGACGCAGCTGGGACGCACCTGTGACGCTACTCTGAACGTGCGGTCGCCACAATGGGTGACCCCCGACGAGGGTGACGAGGGCGTGCTCGAAATCGGCTCGCAGCGGCACCGTCGTCGTTCCTGCTCGAAGAGCGAGGTCGATCCCAAGGAGGTCGGTGTCGCGGCGTGCGGGCGAGGTGGTGCCGTCGAGTTCGCCGGCGAGCACGGTCGCCACCGCGGCATCGAGGTCACGGCGGGAAGCTCGCTGTGGTGCTCGAACGCTGCCGGCCCGTCTTCGGTGGCCGAGGGCTGGGCGATCCACAGCTGCACGCCGTCCAGGTTGCCGCTGTAGGAGCCGGTGCCCTCCTCGGAGTGGGCGACGCCCCACCCGGCCGTCATCAAGTTGAGCTGGCCGGGCACGATGACCTGCTCGCTGCCGAGCGAGTCACGGTGCAGCGCCTCGCCCTCCAAGAGCCAGGTGACGGTCTGCAAGCCGATGTGCGGATGCGGGGCGACGTCCATGCCGCGGGCGCGCTGACCAGCGCCGGGCCCATGTGGTCGACAAAGCACCACGGGCCCACCGTGCACCGCCCCCGCCGGGGCAGCGCCCGGCGTACGTTGATGGTGCCGACCCGGCTCTCCCGGCTTTGGGTGATCTCGAGCACGCACGCCTGGGGAGCGGCGCGCTGCGCCTCGGCCGGAACGTCAGTGCTGGTCACCGGGCCGCTCATCGCAGCTCGCTCGGGGACGGAATGACCCGACAGATCACGGCCCGGTAGTCACTGGCGGAACGGATGATGTCGAGCACGGTGGGGATGCCGCCGGTCGCGAAGATCGTGTCGGTGCCGTTGGTGGTGTCTCGGCCCGGCCGCTCGCTGTAGGGATCGGTGGCGAGCAACTCGTCGCTGATCGGGTCGGGAAATACAACGGGCTGGTGAAGGTCGCCGATGCGGCGTGCACGATCGTGTGAATGTGCACCGTCCGCCCCGGGCACCAGCCGGGGTAGATGGTCCGGAATTCGACCGCTCCGGAGGCGTCGGTGATCTGGCGACCCCGCAGGAACGTTTTCGCCGGGCAGGTGCTCGGCTTGCGGGGCGGTGGCGGCCGTGACGACGACTGCCTGATCGGGGGGCGGGAAGCCCGAGTAGCGGCCGAGGGCGTCGCAGTGTCAGATGTCCACTGCCACCGAAGGAAGTGGTCGGCCGGCGTCGCTGGCGAGGCGGACGCCGAGCAGGAGCGGTGCATCCGCCCGGTCTTCGGCGATGTCGCGGCGGACGAGCTCGACGTTGCGGTGGTAGGGGCCCTCGTCCTGCTCGACCCAACCCCGGCACAGCGCGCTGTGCTCGAGTAGTTCGGCGATCTCGGTGCTGACCGGCTCGGGATGGCTCACGGCTCGGTGGCGAACAGCTCGAACGGGCGAACGGCCGTGCTGCGTGCACGCTGCCCGGCCCACCATTCATCATGATGGCGACACCCAACGCCTCGGAGCGGGTTGACATAGCTCTTCGAGGACCTGCTCGGCGGGGTTCATGGGCCGTCTCCTCAATTCGGGGATGTGGTGGCGCCAGCGGGGCGAAAACGACTTCGAGGATCACGACGGCCTCGGGGCGAGACGCGCCGGGCTCGTTTTCGCGACATGAGGCTCGGCGGCCGTGTGGGCCTGTTCGAGGACGAAGCGGATCACTGCGCAACGTCGTCCACCTCGGGGCCGGCCGCCTCGGTCATAACCGGTCCGGCATGTCATCTACTGGGAGGCTCCTCTCTACGACGGCCACCATCATGGTGGCCGTCGGCGGCTTCGGCGTCGAGCACGGCGAGGATCTTCTCGGCGGCCGAGGTGATGGCGTCGAGCTCGCCGGGGGTGAGCGGATCGATGAACAAGCGGCGTACCATCGCCACATGGTGGGGTGCCGCCGCCTCGATCGCCTTGCGGCCCGTTTCGGTGGCCACGACGAAGGCGCCGCGGCGGTCGCCGTCGCAGCGGTCCTTTCGCAGAAGTCCCCGTCCGGTCATGCGGGTGACCTGGTGGGAGAGCCGACTTTTCTCCCAGCCGAGGGCTTCGGCCAGTTCGAACAGGCGGGCCCGGCCGTCGGGCTGGTCGCTGAGGGCGACGAGGACCAGATAGTCGGCGTAGGAAAGGTCGGAGGTGGCGGCCACATCGGCAGCCAGGCGGCCGCTGAGGCGCAGCTGCATGAACTGCAGCGCCCGCCATGCTCGTTGTTCGTGCTCGTCGAGCCAGCGGACCTCGGTCATGGGATCCAGTCTACGGGCGGAATAGTTGATCTATCACCTATGTTGTATGACATGTCCACCACATAGAGGAGCAGCCCGATGAGCACCCCGACCGTCCCCGCCAGCCTGACCGGCAGCTACACCATCGATCCTGCCCACAGCCGGATCGGGTTCGTCGCCCGCCACGCCATGGTGACCAAGGTCCGGGGCTCGTTCAACGAGTTCGACGGATCCGGCTACTTCGACGCCGCCAACCCGGCCAACTCGAAGCTGCAACTTTCGATCAAGGCGGCCAGCATCGACACCCGCAACGCGGATCGCGATGCCCACCTGCGCTCGAACGACTTCTTCGACATGGACACCTACCCGCAGATCAACTTCTCCTCGACGAGCGTCGAGCAGACCGGTGACGTCCACTTCCGGGTCACCGGTGACCTGACCATCAAGGGGGCCACCCGCCCCGTCACCGTCGACTTCGAGTACACCGGCAGCGCGGTGGACCCCTACGGCAACCAGAGGATCGGCTTCGAAGGAACGACGACGGTCAACCGCAAGGACTGGGGTGTCAACTGGAACGCAGCGCTCGAAGCCGGCGGCGTGCTTGTGAGCGAGAACATCACCTTGGAGTTCGAGGTGTCCGCCATCCGCAGCGCCGACGCCGCCTGAACGAGCTCCGAGCGGATACAGCTCGCGACGTTCGACCGATCATTCGATCTGAGCCCGGAGCGGGGCCTCGCCCCTCTCCGGGACTGTCCGAAGGAATCCCAATGCCTGTATCGCCTGTACGTCTCAACCATGCTGTGCTCTTCGTCTCCGACCTCGAGCGTTCGCTCCGCTTCTACACCGAGGTGTTCGCAATGGAGGTCATCGCCCGCGAGCCCAGAGCCAACGCCGCGTTCCTGCGGCTCCCCCGGTCGGGGAACCATCACGACCTCGGGCTGTTCGGTGTCGGAACCGCGGGCGGCCCGAAGCGGCGCGGTGCTATCGGTCTGTACCACCTGGCCTGGCAGCTCGACACCATCGACGAGCTGGCCGCCGCCCGTCAGACGCTCCTCGACGCCGGTGCCTATACCGGCGAGTCCAGCCACGGTGCCACCAAGAGCGTCTATGGCGCCGATCCCGACGGCAACGAGTTCGAGCTGATGTGGATGCTGCCCCGCGACCACTGGGGTGCCTACGAGAGCTCCGCCCCCATCGATCATCTCGACCTGGCCGGGGAGATCGAACGCTGGAGCGGGGTGGCCACCGCCGGCCAGGTCACCACCGCACCGGCCACGGCCAGCGATCCCGAGACGGTCCCGTCATGACGTCCTTTGCCGTACCGGTGGTGACCTGGCACGGCGACGCCGACGCCGAGGCTCCCCTCGTGGTGCTGCTCCACGGGCGCGGGTCCAGCGAGACCGACATCGTCGGGCTCGCCGACCGCCTCCCTCACGGTGCGGCCTACGCGGCGGTGCGGGCCCCCATCGGCGAGGGTGGCGGATACGCCTGGTTCGCCAGCCGGGGTATCGGCCGGCCCACCCTTGAGTCCCTGGCCGAGACCATGGCCTGGTTCCGGGCCTGGCTCGACCAGGTTGCCCCGGCTGGGCGGCCGGTCGTGCCGGTCTGCTTCAGAGGTGGACCCTTCGATGTCACAGCCGCCGCATGACATCAACACCAGGAGCCTGCGCCCGTCACCGATTTTCACCGCGGATGGGGCGCCACCGAACTGCTCAGTGGCGCCCTTTAGGGCACGATCCGGTCGGCGATCACGGATCCGACGGTGGCCGTGGATGCCGCGGTGGCGGCGATGGCCCATCCACCGGGACCGAGGGGGCGGCAGCCGAAGAACGTGCTGACGCCGGGGGTTTGGATGATGGCGGCCAGGCCGGCCGCGGCCAGGACGCTGGAGCCGACCACGAGCGGGCTGCGCCGGCCTACCACCATCGTCTGGCCCAGTTGGGTCCCCACCAGGGCGGCCAGCGCCACCGTCCGGGCCCGGGCCGGGCTGCCGGTGGCCCGCGCCGCCAGCCACG
>JAKAXG010000235.1 GCA_021827225.1 Actinomycetes bacterium
GTCTGCGACAGAGCGGCGATGGGCCCGATGGTCCGCACCTCTCCCACCTCGGGGTCCTGCATCGTGACTATGTCCCCGTTGCCGACGATGTCGGGATGGTGCAGGGCTTCGGCGGTGGTGATGTAGGGCTCCGCGGCGACGTCGCCGTGCGCCCGGAAGATGTCCATCCACTCGTCGGCGCTGCGTTCCTGCATCCGGAGCAGGATCCGGTCCCGGGCCGCCTCGACGGTGTCGGCGTCCCAGGTGCCCGGCGGGCCGGAGAACCGGGGCTCGACGATCATCTCGCCCAGCAGGTCGGTCGCCTCCAGGAAGGCGTAGAGCAGGTGCTCGAGCAGGTTGCCGCACTGGATCCACCGCCCGTCCCCGGCGAGGACGGGGTGGTAGTTGAGCGTCGGCATGTCCCCCCCGGCCGTGGTGATGTCGGGCGCGAGCACCCCGCTCCGCTCGGCCATCTCCACGAGCAGCAGCTCCACCAGGTCGTAGGTCAGCAGGCCCTGCAGGAGGCTGGTCTCCACCCGCTGGCCGCCGCCGCCCCGGGCGCGCGCCAGCAGCGCGGCGAGGATGCCCTGCACGGCGCCGTGGGCGGCGGCGTGCCCGGCGACGGGCACGGCGGCGAAGACGGGGCCGCCCCGGCGCAGTTGGCGCTGGAATGCCAGCATCCGGCCGGCGCCGGCCGCCACCGCACCCTCGTAACCGGGGACCTCGGCGAGGGGGCCCGCCGGCCCCCAGCCGGTGATCGAGCAGTGGACGAGCCGGGGGTTGAGAGCGGCGGTCGCCTCGGCGTCGATGCCCCACCGACGGGCCCGGGAGGGCGGTCCGCCGACCACCACGACGTCGGCGGTCGACACGAGGGAGCGCAGTTCGGAGGTCCCGGCGGGGGATCTCAGGTCAGCGGCGAAGCTGCGTTTGCCGCGCAGCCAGAGGGGAGCGGCCGGCAGGGCCCGGAAGCGGTCCCCTCCCGGCGGCTCGACCTTGATGACGTCGGCTCCGAAGTCGGCCAGCACCATGGTCGCCATGCCGCCGACCGGCCCCGTGGTGACGTCGACCACCCGGATGCCCTCGAGCACCTGCGGGTTTCCTGCCGTTGCGTCGTCGCTCACATCTCCCCTCCCCCCACAATCTATGCGACTCCCGTTCCCTCTCAGGTGGTCAGGCGGAAGGCGCTGGCCCCCCCGATGTCGACCCGCTGGAAGTTGCTGTCCAGGTTGAGGGTGGTCTCCGCGTTGCCCAGCACGAGGTAGCCGTCCGGGCGCAGCACCTGGCGGACCCGGGCCAGCATCTTCTGCTTGATCTCGGGCGGGAAGTAGATCAGCACGTTGCGCATCAGCACCAGGTCGGCCGGGGGCACCAGAGACCACGGGCCGGCCAGGTTGAACTCCCGGCAGTCGACCATCCGCTTGAGCTCGTCGGAGATCACCCAGTCCGAGCCGACCTGGCTGAACCAGCGGAGCAGGCGGTTGGCCGCCAGCCCCCGGTTGACCTCGAGCTTGGTGAACCTGCCGTCGCGGGCGCGGGCCAGCACCGGCCTGGACAGGTCGGTGGCCAGGATGCGCACCTGCCATGACGGGGGGACCTGCGGATGCTCGCGCAGCAGCATCGCCATGCTGTACGGCTCCTGCCCGGTGGAGCACGCGGCCGACCAGATGGTCAGGCGGCGCTCCTGCGAACGGCGGGTCACCAGGTCCGGGATGATGGTGTCGCGGATGCCGTTGAACAGGACCGGGTCGCGGAAGAACGACGTCTCGTTGGTGGTCATGGCCTCGACCACCTCTGTGTGCAGCGTCCCCTCCGGTTGAGCGCGCAGACGCAGGAGGAACTCCCATACCGTGGCCGCACCGTGGCGGCGGGCCAGGGGGGACAGGCGGGCCTCGACCAGGTACTCTTTGTCCGCGTCGAGGAATATGGCGGCCCGGTCGAGCACCAGCGAGCGCAGGTAGGAGAAGGCCTCGCCGTCCGCTGGGACTCCCGGGCGAACCGTCGGTTGGGGGCGGGTCAGGCTGTCCACGTCGACGTCCGGTGCGAGATGGGGGGCGGGGGCGCGGCGACGCTCAGGCGGGACGGCCGGTTGCGTTCGCGGATCCTGCTCGTCAGGGCGGGGGCGAGCTGATCGAGGGGCAGCACCGCCTCGGCCAGGCCGGCCTGGGCGACGTATCCGGGCATGCCCCACACCACGGAGCTGGCCTGGTCCTGCGCCAGGACCGACCCTCCTTCGTCCACGATGCGCTGCGAGCCTCGCAGGCCGTCCTGGCCCATCCCGGTCATCACCACACCCAGGACGTTCGGTCCGTAGGTGTCCGCCGCCGAGCCGAACAGGACGTCCACCGCCGGACGGCAGAAGTTCACCGGGGGATCCTCGCTGGTGCGCAGCACCACACCCGAGTCGGTGCGGGCCAGCAGGAGGTGGCGGTCGCCGGGGGCGATCCAGGCCATGCCGGGTGCCACCGGGATCCCGTCGGACGCTTCGGCCACCTGCAACGGGCTGCACCGGTCCAGCCTTTCGGCCAGCATCCCGGTGAACAGCGGCGGCATGTGCTGGACCACGACCACGGGCACGCCCAGGTCCCCGGGTAGAGCGGAGAAGAGCCGCTCGAGGGCCACGGGCCCCCCGGTCGACACCCCGACGACCAGCACGTCGACCCGAGAGCGGGCCCTCGGCGGCCGACGGACCGGTGGGCCTTCCCCCGTCGCCTGGCCGGCCGTGGGTGCCGGCCGGGCCGGAACCCGGACGCCGCACAGCTGTCTTATCCTCGGTGCCAGCTCCGATCGCAGGCGCTGGCGGCTCTGCTGCAGCCCGCCGGTGCCGGTCGGCTTGGTCAGGTAGTCCGTCGCTCCCCGCGACAACGCCTCCAGCGTCGCCTCCGCCCCCCGCTCGGTGAGGGTGCTGAACATGATGACCGGGATCCGGCGATTGACCCGGCGGATCGCCGAGAGCGTCTCCAGCCCGTCCATGACCGGCATCTCGATGTCGAGGATGACCACGTCGGGGTCCGTCTGGGCCAGCCGGTCGAGCCCGATCTTGCCGTTGGCGGCGGCCGCCACCACCCGCAGATCGGGTTCCTCCTGCAGGCTCTCGGTCAGCAGGCGCCGGACGACGACGGAGTCGTCTATGACCAGTACCCGGATCTCAGGCATCCTCGGCCACCGGGAAGCCGAGGAGCTGCAGCTTCCCGACGATCACGTCCTGGGTGAAGGGCTTGGTGACGTACTCGTCGGCGCCTGCGTCCATGGCCCGCGCCATCTGGTGCATCTCGCTCTCGGTGGTGACCATCATGAGCTTCACGTCGTCGTACGCCCGCTGGCGGCGGATGGCGACGATGAGCTCGATACCGTTCATGTTGGGCATGTTCCAGTCGACCAGCGCCACGTCGGGGGCCGACCTTCTCATCTGCGCCAGAGCCTCTATGCCGTCCGCCGCCTGGGCGACCTCGAAACCGAGACCGCCCAGCGTGCGGGTCAAGATGGTGCGCATGGCGCGGGAGTCGTCGATGACCAGGGCTTGCATCAGAGGCTCGGATCAGTAACTGAACTGCCCGACGAGCTGCTCGAGCTCGCTGGCCATGCGGGCCAGTTCGGCCGCCGCCTCCTGGGTGTTCGAGGCCCCGGAGGTGGTGTCGTGCGTAGAGCTGGCCACCGAGGCGATGTTCTCGGCGATGTCGGCCGACCCGCTGGCGGCTTCGGCGACGTTGCGGCCCATCTCCGACGTCGTGGCCGTCTGCTCCTCGACCGCCGATGCGATGGTCGTCTGCGCCTCGTTGATCTGATCCATGATCCGGGCGATCTGGGCGATGGCTTCGATGGCCGCCTGCGAGTCGCCCTGGATGGCTTCGATGCGCCGGGCGATGTCGTCGGTCGCCTTGGCCGTCTCCTTGGCCAGCTCCTTGACCTCGTTGGCCACGATGGCGAAGCCCTTGCCGGCCTCGCCGGCGCGGGCCGCCTCTATGGTGGCGTTCAGGGCGAGGAGGTTCGTCTGCTCGGCGATCGAGGTGATGACCTTGACCACCTCGCCGATCTCGTTGGTCGATACGCCCAGCTTGGCGACCGTGTCGTTGGTGGTACGGGCCACGCTGACCCCGTCGTTGGCGACGCGGGTGGCTTCGGTGGCGGCGTGGGCGATCTCCCGGATGGAGGCCGACATCTCCTCCGTGCCGGCGGCGACGGTCCGGACGTTGGCCGACACCTGCTCAGCCGCGGCGGAGACCATGGTGGCCTGGCTGGAGGTCTCCTGGGCCCCGCCGGCCAGCTGGTTGGAGACGGCCGACAGCTCCTCGGAGGCGCCGGCAAGGGACTGCGAGTGCTGACCGATGGAGTTCATGGCCAGGCGGAGGCGGTCGAGGGCGCTGTTCAGCGAGGCGGCCATGCGCCCGAGCTCGTCCTTGGACTCGATGGCGGCCTTGAGGGTCAGGTCGCCCGCCGCCACGCCCTCGAGCACGGCGACCGCCTCGCTCAGCGGCTTGGACACCGAGCGGATGATGGCGAAGGCGGCGACGATGGCCATGGCCACGGCGATCAGGCCGAGCACGATGACGATGGTGCGGGAGGAGCTGGCCGACCTGGTGGCGGCGGCCATGCTGGCGTCCGAGGAGGTGACGCGGTGCTGGCCGAACTGCTCGATCGGGTCGATGATGCTGGCCGCCGACAGCTGCCCGGTCATCGTCGTCGCCTGGGCGGCGGCGGCGGAGCCGCCACTGGCGTAGAGCTGGTTGATCTGGCCGGCCTTGCTCGTGTAGCTGTCGAAGGCGGACTTGGACGCCGACAGGAGCTGCGACTCGCTCGGCGTGAGGCCGCTAGCCGTCACCTTGCCGTAGTCGGTGGTGTACTGCTGGCTGTCCTGGGCGAACGACGCCAGGTCAGCTGAGGCCGAGGCGTGCTGGGCGTAGTCGAGGGCCACCGAGTTCTCGTCGAGGGCGACCCGCACGGCGTCGACCTCCAGCGACTTCCAGTCCCGGGTGCTGTGGATGTGCGCCGTCGCCTGCTGGCTGGTGGAGACCCACGAACCCATCGACGTCCACGACACGGCGGTTATGACTATGAGCAGCACGGCTATGGTCCCGAACCCGGCGATGAGCCGGGTGGACACCTTGAGGTTGTTGAGCTTGGACATGGTTCTCTCTTTGATGGTTGGGCTAGCGGGTTTCGGTGGTCACGTCGCCGCCAGGGCCCTGGCGGTGTCGAGGAGCAGGAGCAGCTGGCCGTCCAGCTTGTAGGCGCCGAGTATCAGCTCGGCCGTGGCGGCGCTGGCCGTGTCGGGCGGCCGCTCGAAGTCGTCATCGGATACCGTCACCACCTCTCCGATCGAATCCACGATCAGACTGACCGGTTCGTCTTCGGTCACGAGCACCACGTTCATGTGCCGCTCGGGGTCGGCCGGGTCCATCTCGAACCGGCGGCGCAGGTCCAGGGCGGTGACGATCTCGCCCCGGAGGTTGATGAGGCCGGCGACCTCGGCGCGGGCCAGGGGGACGGGCGTGGTCGGTTGCCGGCGGAGGACCTCCCTGACGTCGGCGACGTCCACCCCCAGCCTCAGGTCCCCGACCGTGAAGGTGCAGAGTTGGCGGGTGAGGGTCATAGCGAGGCGACTCCCATCTCGTTGCGGGCGTGGCCCGGGCGGGCCACGGCCACGACCTGGGCCATGTCGATCACGTCGGTGACCCCGGACCGCATCACGGCGGCGCCGGCCAGGACGGGGCCGTCCTGGGGCTCCATCTCGATGTGCTCCTCGACGACATCGACGAGCTTGTCGACGACCAGGCCCACGCTCGCGCTGCCCTCGCCGTGGACCACCACGTGCAGCCGGTCCCTTCCCCGCAGGGGGCGGCCCGGGGCCCCCACCAGGCCCGATAGATCCACCAGGGGCAGGATCCGGCCTCTGTAGCGGATAACCGGCCGCGAGCCGGCCAGCTCCACCATGTCACCGTCGAATTCCTCCAGGCGGGCCACCGTCTCGAGCGGGATGGCCAGCCGGCGGTCCCCGTCGTTGATCCCGACCAGCAGGAAGCTCTGCTCGGCCTGGGCGGCGACCTCGTGGTCGTCGGTCTCCTGGAGGCTGCGCTCGCCGCGCTGTTCGGTGACGACGTGCGCCTGGCGGGCCAGGCCCAGGATGTCCAGGATCAGCGCCACCCGCCCGTCGCCCATGATCGTGGCGCCGGCGAACGCGGGTATCCCCTTGACGTGGCCGCCCAGGGCCTTCACCACGATCTCCTCGGTGTCGTTGACCTCGTCGACGACCAGGCCGAAGGTGTGGTCGTCGACGTTCAGCACCACTATCGACACCGGGGAGCCCGCCGGCCGCACGTCGGGCTCTCCCAGCTCGGAGTTGAGATGCACGAGCGGCAGGAGCTTCCCGCGCAGGCGGTACACGGGCGTTCCGTGGATCTCCTCCACGGCGTCACCGACCTCGTCGCTGTGCAGGCGCACCAGCTCGACCAGGTTCACCTGCGGTATGGCGTAGCGCTGACCGGCGCTGGTGATCATGAGGGCGGGGATGATGGCCAGGGTGAGCGGGATCTTGACCTTCACCGTGGTGCCGATCCCCCGCTCGGCCTGGATGTCGACGCTGCCGCCGATCTTCTCGATGTTGGTCTTGACGACGTCCATCCCCACCCCGCGCCCGGAGACGTTGGTCACGGTGTCGGCGGTGGAGAAACCCGGGGCGAAGATCAGGTTGACGATCTCGCGTTCGGAGAGCTGGCGGCTGTGGGCCTCGCTGACCAGGCCTCTCTCCACGGCCTTGGCGCGCACCCGATCGACGTCGACGCCGGCGCCGTCATCGGCTATCTCGATGTTGACCTGGCCGCTCTCGTGGAACGCCCGCAGCCAGAGCCGGCCCTCCGCCGGTTT
>JAKAXG010000236.1 GCA_021827225.1 Actinomycetes bacterium
GGCGTCACCGAAACTGAAGATCCCCCCGTCGCCGGCCACCAGCCAGTAGCCGGCCCCGTCGCCGGTCGGGGCCATCCCGATCACCGGGGCGCTCAGGGTCCGGCCCGCCATGGAGCCGTAGGAGGGGGCGCTCCCGAACGGGTAGACGGCGCCGCTGGACGCCACGACCCAGTAGCCGGTGTCGCTGCCGGGGGGAGCCACGTTGGTGAAGGCGAACCAGTCCGACTTGAGGCCGAGCGCGGCGGCGAACTGGGCCCCGCTCACCGTCAGGTGGCCGGCCGATCCGGTGATCTCCATCTGCTCGACGCGCCCGCCCAGGTCGCCGTAACCGTTGCGCGACAGCACCGTGACGGACTGCAGGGTGCCCACCGACGGGAAGGCGGCCTGCACGGCCGACGACGCGAGCGTGGCCGACCAGTCATGGTTGGGATTGGACGGGGTGGCGTCGCCGGCGTCGGGCACGGCCGGGAACGGGCCCCCGGCGGTGTAGCCACCCGTCGAGGAGGAGTACTCGGTCAGGGCCACCGCGCCGGGCGCCCCGCAGGCGCCGTCGGAGCCGCAGTCGAGGACCTGCCCGGCGGTGTCGGTCACCGCGGCGTTGCTGTTGGACACGTAGGCCCCGCCGCCGTACTGGGCGGGGTCACCGCCGTAGACCTGGCAGTAGGGGGAGTCGCAGATCGGGGCCGTCCCGTCGGCGGTGGAGGCCAGGGCGTAGGAGCGGGCGGCCACGGCCTGCGCCTCGAGGGCGGCCAGAGGCCAGCTGGCGGGCGACTCGCGCGGCACCACCCCCTCCACGTACTGCTCGAGGGTCACCACGTCGTCGACCTGGGCCGGTTGGCTCCCCGATGCCGGGGCGAAGACGATCCGGCCGGCGAACTCCCGGGACGACCCGTTGGACCAGGTGCCGGCCACGATCACATCGGCTCCGCCCGAGGCTTGGGCGGAGTGCCCGGGCGTGAGGCTGGCCGTCGTGCCGGCGGCCGGCTTGCCATCCACGAGAAGCTGACTCCCCTGCGGGGCCGACACCGTGACGGAACTGGAACCGTCGAGCTCGGCGAGGCGGACGGTCATGGAGGAGACCGGTGAGGTGACCAGGGTGGTACCACCGTAGAAATGGCTGAGGATCTGCTGGTAGCTCCAGCCGTCCAGGGCGTAGCCGAGGGCCCCGTACTGCCCCATCCCCCGGCCGTGGCCCCACCCGTGACCGACCAGGTCAAGGGTGGATGGCAGGGCCGCCGCCGGGCGGGGCACCGCAACGACCAGCCCGCCGACCATCATGGCCAGCCCTCCCAGGGCAGCGGCCTTCCGCTTCCAATGCACCAGTACTCGCACGCGCTACTCCCGTCTCAGCTCCGCCGGGGATGGTCTCCGACAGTGAGTCGGTTGCATCCGCTTCGTACTTCAGCCCCGATCGCCACCGGGGGCTCAGGACGCAATCGCCACCACCGGGGCGGGCAGAGGCAGGCCGCCCATCGAACCGTAGAAGCGGGCGTCCCCGAAGTTGAACACCCCGCCGTCGGAGGCGGCCAGCCAGTAGCCCTGGCCGTCCACGGACGGGGATATGCCGACGACCGGGGCGGACAGCGGCAGGCCCCCGGTGGAGCCGTGGAACCCGGCGTCGCCGTAGGCGAAGATGCCCCCGTCCGACGCCACCATCCAATAGCCCCGCCCATCCGGCGTGGCCGCCATCCCCACCACCGGCTTCGCCAGGCGCACCCCACCCGTCGAACCGTAGAACCGGGCGTCACCGAACGCGAACACCCCACCGTCGGAGGCCACCAGCCAGTAACCCCGCCCATCCGGCGTGGCCGCCATCCCCACCACCGGCTTCGCCAGGCGAACCCCACCCGTCGAACCGTAGAACCGGGCGTCACCGAACGCGAACACCCCACCGTCGGAGGCCACCAGCCAGTAACCCCGCCCATCCGGCGTGGCCGCCATCCCCACCACCGGCCTCGCCAGGCGCACCCCACCCGTCGAACCGTAGAAGGCCGCGCTCCCGTAGCTGAAGATGCCCCCGTCGGAGGCGACCAGCCAGTATCCGGTGCCACCGGGAACCATGGCCGCGCCCACCACCGGCTGCGCCAGGTGGGCCGAACCGGCGTCCCCGAACGCACCGACGGACCCGAACGAGTACACCGACCCGTCGGCGCCGGCCAGTTCGTACCCGTTGAGGGACGTGGGCGGGTCGGCCCCGGCGGCCAGAGCGGCCGGCACGTCGAGGAGGCCGCCGTCGATGGGGTTGCCCCCCGTCGTGGGGCGGGCAGTCGACTCGAGGATGGTCGCCACCTGCGGCGCCGTGAGCGACGGGTATCTGGATATCAGCAGCGCGGCGGCAGCAGAGACCTGCGGGGTGGACATGGAGGTGCCGGTCTCGACGCACAGGGTCAGGCACGCCGACAGGGTCCCGTCGGGGTTCCTGACCTGGGTGTCGGGCCAGGTGGAGACGATGTCCACCCCCGGAGCGGCGATATTGGCGGCCGAGCCCCACTGCGAGAAGGGCTGCACCGCCCCGGCGTTGTCGGTGGCGGCCACGGCCAGCACCCCCGGGTACGAAGCCGGGTAGGCGGCGGAGTCGAAACCGTCGTTGCCGGCGGCAGCCACCACCACCACGTTGTGCGAGATGGCGTACTCGACGGCGGCCTCCTCGTCGGGGTCGGGTCCACAGTCGCTGGGGTTGGCCTGGCAGGAGTAGTTGGCCAGGGACAGGTTGATCACCCGGTCCCCCGCCCCCACGGCGTCGTAAATGGCCGTCGCCACATCTGCGGTGTTGCCACCTCCCGCAGCGTCCAGGACCTTGTACTCGTCGAGATGAACGTCCCATCCGAGGGAAGCGACGCCGACGCCGTTGTCGGTGTTGGCGGCCAGGATGCCGCTCACGTGGGTGCCGTGGCCGGCGTCATCGGTGTTGACCTGGTCCCCGCACTGCGGGTCGGTGGCGCAGATGTTGTGCTGGCTGAGGACCTTGCCGGCCAGGTCCGGGTTGGTGGCGTCGGCCCCGCTGTCGAGGACGGCGACCCTGACCCCCGCTCCTTTGGACAGGTCCCAGGCCTGGTAGGCCCCGATGGTCGACAGGTACCCCTCGGACCAGTAACCGGTCCGCCCGGCCTCGGTGCTTGCCGGGCAGGAACTGGCGGCGCAGGGGTCGTCGACGGTGGCGGCGGAGTGCACCGGCTGGGCCACCTCGGCGTAGCGGACCCCCGGGGTCGAGTCGAGTCGGGCCACCACCGAGGGTGCGGTGCCGGCCGGGACCGTCATCAGATAGCGGCCGTGCGGCACAGCTGAAGCCCCGGCCGCGCCGGCAGCGGCGATGGCCGACGACACCTGGTGCGTCCCCGGGGCGAACTGCACGACCACCGTCTCGGGGGCGGTGGCAGCGGTCGCGGCGGCCGGGACGAGCCCCGCCCCCACCATCGCCACCACCACAGCTGCCAGTCCCGCCCCCCGCCGCCCCATTCCCCGGCGAGCCCCCGTCTGAAACCTGCCCATTCGCACCACCATAGGTGAGCGCCACTCGGGCCGGACTTCACCTCGGGGGCTGGTACGGTCACCGGCCGTGCCCGGCCGCGTCGCGTTCGTACCCCTCCGTTACGGTCCGCAGATCGTAGGGGGTTCGGAGGCCCTGACCCGGGAGATCGCCATGGGTCTGGCCGCCCGGTCGTGGGACGTCGAGGTGCTCACGACCCGCGTCGTCAACCACCTCACCTGGGACAACGAGCTTCCCGAGGGCGAATCCCACGAGGACGGCCTCACCGTCCGGCGGTTCTCCACCGTCCACCACTGGTCCCGCCCCGGGCTGCGGGCGCAGCATCTCATCCAGGACGGGACCATGCCCGCATCGGACGACCAGTGGACCTGGGTGAGCTGGCGGATAACCGTGCCGGACCTGTTCCACCACCTCCTGCGCCACGGGAGCGGCTACGACGCCGTCGTGTTCTCCCCCTACATGTTCTGGAACGCCACCGCGTGCCTGTCGGCGACCCCCGGTAACGCCGTCGCCATGCCCTGCCTGCACGACGAGTCCTACGCCCGGATGGAAGTGATGCGCCCGGTGCTGTCCGAGCCCCGGTCGGTGTGGTTCCTCTCGGAGCCGGAGCACCAGTTGGCCCACCGCCTGGGACCGGTGGCGGCCCGCCACACCGTCACCGGGGCCGGCGTCCACGCTCCGGAGGACTACGACCCGGAGGGGTTCCGGGCCCGTCACGGGATACACCGTCCGTTCATCCTCTACGCCGGCCGGCGGGAGAAGGACAAGGGTTGGGGCTGGTTGCTCGAGGCGTTCCTCACCGCCACCCGGTCCGGCCTGGACGGGATGGACCTCGTCACCTTCGGCCACGGGGAGGTCGACCCGCCACCGGAGATCGCCGAGCGGGTCATCGACCTCGGCTTCGTCACCGAGAAGGACCGCAACGACGCCTTCGCCGCGGCGTTCGCCTACGTACAACCGAGCCGCATGGAGAGCTTCTCCCGCACCATCATGGAGTCGTGGCTGGCCGGCACCCCGGTGCTGGCCATCGAGGGCAGCGAGGTCGTCGGCTGGCACTGCCAGCGCTCGGGGGGCGGGATCACCTTCGCTGACGGCGCCGGACTGGCCCGGGAGCTGACCGCTCTGCGCGACGACCCGGCCCGGGCCGAAGAAATGGCTTCCCGGGGCCGGGAGTACGTCCTGCGGGAGTACAGCTGGCCGGCCGTGCTCGAACGCATCGAAGCCGACCTGACCCCGTTCGCTGGGACGGCCCGTTGACCTCCGCCCCGGGACCGGTCCTCATCGTGGGGAGCTACCCGCCGATCCCGGTGGCCGGCGCGTCGGCCACGGTGGAGGAGGTCAAGAGGGTCTGGGCGGCGGGTTCGGAGGTCACCGTGGTGGCTCCCCGGCTGTGCGCCTCGCACCTGACCGTGCCGATACACGGGCTGCTGGCCGGGCGCCGGCTGGCCAACGTGGCCCGGGTCACCGGAACCGACCGGCTGGTCATGGTCATCGAGGAGGGCTACCCGCTGCCTTCCGGCGCCGGGGTCCGCCAGATGGCCTCGGCGGCGGTACTGGTCCGGGCGCTGCGGGGATTCCACCACGTGCGCCTGGTCCAGGCCGGCCCGGTCGACCTGGCCCCCGGCGTGGCCGGCCGGCTGCAGGCGGCAGCCGACGAGTACGTGACGGTGACGCCCGGGGCCACCGCGCCGGGCGTAACGCCCCTCGGCGCACCCGAGGCCCGGCCTGTCGAGCGCCTCGGCCATCTGGCCGGCCGGCTGGCCGACCGGGCCCTCGGCCCCAGGGCCCCACAGGCTCGGGCCGTGGCCGGGCGGGCCCGGCGGGCCCTGCGCTCGGCCCTCCGGCCGGGCCGCTAGCGGTCCGGGGATCCGCCCGTGGCGGCCGGGCGGGCCGGGGAGTCGTCCCACGACGTGTCCGTGTCGGCCCAGCGGGCCCACACCTCCGCCGGACGGCTCCGCCACCTGCGGGCCAGCACGGCCCGGGTGGCCAGGGCCCAGGGCAGGTTGCGCAGCAGATCCCGGGCGACCGGGTCGGACAGGCCGCGGGTCAGGCGCTGCTGCACCTCCCGGCGGGCCAGGTCCAGGGGGGCGTTGCGGATGAGGCACAGCAGGGCGTTGCGCTGCGACAGGTGCCTCACGGCGGCAGCGGCGCCACCCCCGCTGGTGGCCGACAGCCGGTGGCTCACGGTGGCCCCGGGGTCGTACATGACCCGCATACCGGCCAGGTGGGCCCGCAGGCACCAGTCGGTGTCCTCGTTGTAGGCGAAGAACCGGGGGGCGAAACCGCCGAGGCGATCAAGGGTCGCAGCGCGGAACACCGGGGCGGTGCCGCTGAAGCCGAACCGCTCGGCGGGGGTGTCGAAGCGGCCGTCGTCGGGGGCGCCGAAGCCGTACTCGCCGGCGATGCCGTGGCCCCTCAGGAACGATCCGGCGTGGTTGACGACGGTTACCACCGGACCGGTGACCACGGGCTCGCCGTCGGCCAGCACCTCCCCGGCCGGGACCCCGCCTGGCAGGGGCACGTAGAACGGCCGGGGGCCGGCCGTCCAGCGCCACCGGTCCCCGGCCCCACCGTCGGCCTCCAGGTCGTGGATGCCGCCGCCGATCGCCGATTCCAGGACCTCCCGGCCGTCCATGGTCAGGGACCGGATCTGGCGGCCGAGTGGCCGGGCGTCGCCGGGGGCGTGCCAGGTCCGACCCGGCACCGTCACCTCCAGGTGCGGCGTGTCGAGCACCACCTTCGGCGTCACCGCCGCCACGTCGGCCTCGTCGAGCAGCGAGGCGGCCGATGCCAGCCAGTCCGGTCCGGCGCGGGCGTCGTCGTTGAGCACGCCGATGATCCGGCCCTGCGCCGCCGGCCGGCCGAGCTCCACCCCGCCGGCGAAACCCAGGTTGCGGGGACTGCGGACCACGGTGGCCCCGGCCCGGCGGGCGATGTCACTGGCCTCCCGTCCCGTAGAGGCGTTGTCCACCACCACGATCTGGTCGGCCTGGCCGGACACCGAGTCGACGGCCGCCGCCAGCCACTCCCCCGGCCGGTAGGAGACGATGATCACCGAGTACCCGGTCATGCCGCGGGCCGAGCCGGTCGGGCCCGGCTCAGGATCCTCTCCGCCAGTTCCTCGTAGCGGTCCAGTACGGCGTCCCACGCGAACTGGCGCCTGGCGTAGGAGGCGCCGCTCCGTCCCAGCCGGTCCGGGAGGTCCCGGTCGGCGAACAGGCGGTCGGCGGCCACCTCGAGGTCGCCGTACCCGTCGAACCACAGGCCTCCGCCGCTGCGCCGGCAGTGCTCGACGGTGGGCCCGCACCGGCCGTTGACCA